>NZ_LMPY01000002.1:23751-183048 GCF_001424445.1 Methylobacterium sp. Leaf361
CTTGGCCTCCTCGACCGTGATCACGCCCTCGTTGCCCACCTTCTGCATGGCGTGGGCGATCATCTCGCCGATCTCCTTGTCGCCGTTGGCGGAGATCGTGCCGACCTGGGCGACCTCGTCGGAGGTCGAGACCTTCTTGGCGCGCGCGATGATGTCCTTGACGGCCGCCTGGGTGGCGAGGTCGATGCCGCGCTTCAGGTCCATCGGGTTGATGCCGGCGGCGACGTACTTGGCGCCCTCGCGGACGATGGCCTGGGCCAGCACGGTCGCGGTGGTGGTGCCGTCACCCGCGATGTCGTTGGTCTTCGAGGCCACTTCGCGCACCATCTGGGCGCCCATGTTCTCGAACTTGTCGGCGAGCTCGATCTCCTTGGCGACCGTCACACCGTCCTTGGTGATGCGCGGGGCGCCGAAGCTCTTCTCGATCACGACGTTGCGGCCCTTCGGGCCGAGCGTCACCTTCACCGCGTCGGCGAGGATGTCGACGCCGCGNCGCAGGCGCTCGGCCAGGTGTCGCTGCCAGCACGGTCGCGGTGGTGGTGCCGTCACCCGCGATGTCGTTGGTCTTCGAGGCCACTTCGCGCACCATCTGGGCGCCCATGTTCTCGAACTTGTCGGCGAGCTCGATCTCCTTCGCGACCGTCACACCGTCCTTGGTGATGCGCGGGGCGCCGAAGCTCTTCTCGATCACGACGTTGCGGCCCTTCGGGCCGAGCGTCACCTTCACCGCGTCGGCGAGGATGTCGACGCCGCGCAGCATCTTATCGCGGGCGTCGGCGGAGAAACGAACGTCTTTCGCTGCCATTGTGTGCCTCTTAGCTGGTTGTTGAACCCCAAGGCCGGGACGGCCTCAAAGGGCGATGGCGGGTGACCCGATCAGGCGGCGACGACGCCCATGATGTCGGATTCCTTCATGATCAGGAGGTCCTGACCGTCGATCTTGACCTCGGTGCCGGACCACTTGCCGAACAGGACGCGGTCGCCAGCCTTCACGTCGAGCGCGTTGACGCGGCCGGCCTCGTCGCGGGCGCCGGGACCGACGGCGACGACCTCGCCCTCCTGCGGCTTCTCCTTGGCGGTGTCCGGGATGATGATGCCGCCCTTGGTCTTCTCTTCGCCTTCGATGCGACGGACGACCACGCGGTCGTGCAGCGGACGGAACTTCATGAGCTGCCCTCTTGCTTCAGGTCTTGAGTTGGCGTTGATGCGGCCGGCGGGACCGCTCGCAAACTCGACTGTTAGCACTCTGTCTCGGCGAGTGCCAAAGACGGCCGCGAGATAGGCGCGGGCGGGTTCCGAGTCAAGGCTGTCGCACCCCCGCGCGACGGTGCGATGACGCGCCGGCGGCCCCGTTCCCCCTCATGGATAACGCGCTCTCATGCTGAGCCTGCACGGACCCGAAGGCCCGGTGGCGCTGCGACCCGGCGGCCCGATCGCGCGCGACACCGTGTGGCTCGACCTGAACGACCCCACGCCGGAAGAGGCCGCGGCGGTCGAGGCCGCGACCGGCCTGCGGGTGCCGTCGCGGGCGGCGCTCTCGGAGGTCGAGACGTCGAGCCGCCTGCGCCGCGTGAAGGGCGGCCTCTCGCTCTCGACCCCGATGATCACGTTCGAGCAGAGCGCGTCGCAGCTGAAGCCGCTGGGCTTCCTGCTGACCAAGGATCACCTCGTCACGATCCGCTTCCACGACCTGCGCGCCATCGAGGCGTCCGCGAAGCGTGTCGCCGACGGCGACGGCAGCACGACGCCGAGCGAGATCTTCCTCGTCGTGCTGGAGGAACTGGTCGACAGCCTCGCCGACGCCCTCGAGGATATGGGCTCCGAGCTCGACACGCTCTCGACCCGCATCTTTGACTTCGACGTCCGCGGTGCCGAGCGGCGGCGCCTGGAGAGCCCGCCGCCCCGGCGCCGCGACCTCGCCCTGCGCCGGATCCTGCGGGGCATCAGCAACCGCGGGAAGGTTCTGGGCAAGATCCGGTCGAGTCTGCTCGGGCTCGAACGGATCATCCCGTTCGTCGCCGCGGCCTGCGACAGCCTCGGCCTGCCGGAGGATGCGCGCTTCGAGACGATCAAGCGGGACATCGAATCCCTCGACGAGTTCGAGACGCGGCTCGCCGAGAACGTGCAGTTCCTGCTCGACGCGGCCCTCGGCCTGATCACCATCGAGCAGAACAACGTCTTCCGCGTCCTCACCGTCGTCTCGGTGGTCGGCGTCCCGCCGACGCTGATCGCGTCGATCTACGGCATGAATTTCAAGCACATGCCCGAGCTGGATTGGGCGCTCGGATATCCCTACGCGCTCGGCCTGATCCTCATCAGCGCGGTCGCGCCGATCGTATACTTTCGCATGCGCGGCTGGTTCTGATATTCGTAAGTATGCTTCGGCCCTGACTGAGTTTATATTTGAATGCAATCTCGACGATGGCGTCGGTCCGGTTACGGACGCACAGAGGGCGCGGCGCTCCAAGCATTCGATTTCCGTCAGGCAACTCTTAAACTGGACGAATGCCAGAATAAGGGATTCATTAACGCTGTGAGGCTACACCCCACGGCGGGGGAACGCGAGCCGTACCATGTTCAATCGCACTGTTTTCAATGAAGCCCAGGCCAAGATCGACGCGCTCGACCGCTCGCTGGCGATCATCGAGTTCTCGATGGACGGAACGGTCCTTCACGCGAACGAGAACTTCCTGCGATTGATGAAATACGGCCTCAGCGACGTCCGGAACCGCCATCACCGCATCTTCGTGGACAAGAGCTACGCCGAGTCCGCCGATTACGCGGCGTTCTGGAGCAAGCTGAAGGACGGCCAGTACGTCACGGGCGAGTTCCTGCGCCTCGACAAGGAGGGCGACTCGGTCTGGCTCGAGGCGACGTACAATCCTGTCCTCGACGCGCGCGGCAAGCCGATCAAGGTCGTCAAGTTCGCCGCGGACATCTCGGCGAAGAAGAAGGAGATCAACCGGCTCCTGACGATGATAGACAACGTTCCGGTGGCGGTCATGACGGCCGATCTGAAGGACAACTTCAAGATCGACTACATGAACGCCACGTCGCGCAAGACCCTCGGCACGATCGACCAGCACCTGCCGGTGAAGGTCGACGACATGCTCGGCCGCTCGTTCGACATCTTCCACAAGAACCCCAGCCACCAGCGCACGATGCTGGCCGACGCGAGCCGGCTGCCGCACAGCACCAAGATCAAGGTCGGGCCCGAGACCCTCAACCTGCGGGTCACGGCCGTGAACGACGAGAAGGGGCAGTACCTCGGTCCGATGCTGACTTGGGCGGTGGTCACCGCGCAGGTGAACATGGAGACCGACGTCAAGCGGGTCGTCGAGGCCGTCGGCTCCGCCATCCAGGAAATGCAGAGCTCGGCCGTGGGCCTGATGCAGTCGGCCGAGTCCGCGCGCCACAAGGCGTCGTCGGTCGCGTCGAACTCCGAGCAGATGAACGGCGCGATCCAGGAAATCTCCGGCCAGGTCGGGCGGGTCTCGGAGCGCGCGCAGCAGATCGCCGCCCAGGCTGGGACCACCGACGCGACCATGCGCCAGCTCGCCGAGAACGCCCGCAAGGTCGACGCGGTGGTGGGCATGATCAAGTCGATCGCCGACCAGACCAACCTGCTCGCCCTGAACGCCACCATCGAGGCGGCCCGCGCGGGCGCCGCCGGGCGCGGCTTCGCCGTGGTGGCCTCCGAGGTGAAGGCGCTCGCCGAGCAGACCGCCAAGGCGACCGGCGAGATCACGCAGCAGGTCTCGGCGATCCAGAGCGCGACTGGCGAGGCCGTCGGCGCCATCGAGATGATCACGGCTGCGGTGGACGAACTGTCCAAGCTCACCCTGGCGATGGCGAGCGCCGTCGAGGAGCAGGCGGTCTCGACCCACGAGATGGCGGGCAATATCGGCGGCGTCTCCGAGGCCGCCAACGCCACCGGTCAGCTCGCCCAGGCGGTCCAGGGCATCGCCGAGAGCCTCGCCGGCCACTCGACGAGCCTGTCGGAGAGCGTGATCCGGTTCATGAAGACGGCCTGATCGGGCGACTCAGTCCCGGGCGAGCTGCGCCCGGCCGATGGCGAAGACCCGCCCGTCCCCGAGGAGATGGGCGGTGAAGCCGTCGGGGAACAGGCTCTCGATCGCCCGGTCGCGGACGTTCAGGCCGCCGGCGTAGGCGCCGAAGGCCGGCATGACGAGGCGGGTGCCGTCCGTGACGAAGCAGCGGCGGCGCACCGCCCGCCCGCGCATCGCCACCTTTCCGCAGGGATGGAGGTGGCCGGCGATCTCGCCGGGCACGGGCTCCGGGCTCGGCTCGTGGCGCAGGACGAGGCCGCCGAGCGTCAGCGCGTCCGCGTAGGGGCCGCCGACGCCCTCGTTCACGGCCGCGTCGTGGTTGCCGGCGATCCAGACCCAGTCCCGCCCTTCCTGCAGGGCCGCCACCAGGGCGCGGTCGCCCGGCTCCATGCGCTCGGGACCGCGGGCGTCGTGGAAGGAATCGCCCAGCGCCACCACCCGGGCCGGATCGTGCCGCACCACCGCCTCGTGCAGGCAGGCGAGCGTCTCCCGGGTGTCGTAGGGCGGCAGGAACTGGCCGGAGCGGGCCGCGTAGGACGAGCCCTTCTCCAAGTGGAGATCGGACACGATCAGCGTCCGGTGCTCCGGCAGCCAGAGGCCGCCGCACAGGTCCAGCACCAGCGTCTCGCCCGCGAGCTGCAAGGTGGGGTGCTTGGGAGTCTTCTCGAGTCTCAGGCCGGCCGCCAAGATCGCATCCTCGGTGTCGTCGGGGGAGGGCGGATCGACGGTCAGGACAGAGCCTCTTGGAGAAGCTCTGCCTCGGCCTCGGCCAGGATCTCGTCGGCGCCCTCGCCGTAGACCCGCTCGCGCCCGATCTCGAGCATCACGGACACGGAGAGCGGCGAGACCCGGTCGAGAGACCTGTGGATGATTCGCCCCTGGATGCGCTCTAGCATCATGCCGAGGCGCCTCACGTCGAGGAGTCCGGTTGCCGCATCCTGCCGCGCGGCCCGCAGCAGCAGGTGGTCGGGCTGGTGCTTGCGCAGCACGTCGTAGATCAGGTCGGTCGAGATCGTGACCTGCCGGCCGGACTTCTTCTGTCCCGGGTGATGGCGCTCGATCAGGCCCGCGATCACCGCGCATTGGCGGAAGGTGCGCTTCATCATCGCCGATTCGTCGAGCCACGCCTCAAGATCGTCACCCAGCATGTCGACGGCGAAGAGGTCGCCGATGAAGTCCGGATCGATCGCGGCGCGCTCCGAGACGTCGCGGGTCGACCAGATCGCGATGCCGTAATCGTTGGCCGCGAAGCCGAGCGGGCGCAGGCCGGAACGCTCCAGCCGCCGGGTCAGCAGCATGCCCAGCGTCTGGTGGGCGAGGCGGCCCTCGAACGGGAAGGCGGTGAGATAGTAGCGCTTGCCGCGCGGAAAGGTCTCGACGAGAAGGTCGCGCTCGCCCGGCAGGACAGAGCGGCGGCGCTGCTGCAGCAGGTAGGCGCCGATCTGCTCGGGCAGGCGGTCCCACGCGAACGGGTCGGCGATCAGCGCCCGGACCCGGGCGGCCAGGAAGGTCGAGAGCGGAAACTTCGCGCCCGCGTAGGACGGGATCGCCGGGTCGGTGCCGGGCGGCGCGCGGGTGACGAGGCACTCGTCCTCGGCAAGCCCCTCGAAGCGCAGGGTCTCGCCGGCGAACAGGAACGTGTCGCCCACCGTCAGCGTCTCGGCGAACTCGTCCTCGATCTCCCCGAGCACGCGGCCGGTCTTCGGCAGCACCGTGCCGGGCTTGCCGCGCAGGGTCCGGCCGAGGCGGACCTTCACCCGGGCCGCCTCCACGATGGTGCCGACATTCATCCGGTAGGCCTGGGCGGTGCGGGCGTCGCGCACCCGCCAGAGTCCGTCCGGCCCGCGCAGGATCTTGGCGAAGCGCTCGTAGGCGCGCAGCGCGTAGCCGCCGGTGGCGACGTAATCGACCACCTGCTCGAACGATTCCCAGGTCAGGCCGGCGTAGGGCGCCGCCGAGACGATCTCGTCGTAGAGGTCGAGGGGATCGAAGGCGTCAGCGCAGGCCATGCCGAGGACGTGCTGGGCGAGGACGTCGAGGGCGCCCTGGCGGGCGTCCGGCGTGTCCTGGGCGGCCTCCTCGACAGCGTCCAGCGCCGCCTGGCACTCCAGCATCTCGAAACGGTTGCCCGGGACGAGGTAGGCCTTCGAGGGCTCGTCCATGCGGTGGTTGGCCCGGCCGATCCGCTGCATGATGCGGCTCGCCCCCTTCGGCGCGCCGACATTGACCACGAGGTCGACGTCGCCCCAGTCGATCCCGAGGTCGAGGGTCGCGGTGCAGACGATCGCCCGGAGCTGGCCCGCCGCCATCGCGGCCTCGACCCGGCGGCGCTGCTGGGCGTCGAGCGAGCCGTGGTGGATCGCGATCGGCAGGGCGTCGTCGTTGAGCCGCCACAGCTCCTGGAACGTGTACTCGGCCTGGAGGCGGGTGTTCACGAAGACCAGCGTGGTCCGGTGCTCGCGGATGAGGTCGTAGATCGCCGGCATCGAGTGCCACGCGGTGTGGCCGGAGATCGGCAGCGCCCGGCCGAGATCGAGCATGCGCAGGTCCGCCTTCGCGCCGCCGGCGACGGTGACGAGATCGGCCATGGGCGGCGCGACGCGCTCCCCGTCCCGTCCGGGAGAGGGTCGGGGTGGGGGAGGAGACGCGTCAGGACTGGACGCGCCGTCCCCGCGCGCGGCGGGAGGAGAGGGAAGCGGCCCCTGCGGCACCAGGTACTTCCGCAGCTCGTCCGGTTCCCGCACCGTGGCGGAGAGCCCGATCGCCGCGAGGCCGGGGCTCAGCCGGTGCAACCGCGCCAGCGCCAGGGACAGCAAGTCGCCGCGCTTCGAGGTCACCAGCGCGTGCAGCTCGTCGAGCACCACGCAGCGCAATCCGGAGAAGAATTCCGCCGCCTCGCGATGGGCGATCAGCAGCGCCAGCTGCTCGGGCGTGGTCAGCAGGATGTCCGGCGGCCGGCTGACCTGGCGGGTGCGCTTGTGGGCCGGGGTGTCGCCGGTGCGGGTCTCGACGCGCACCGGCAGCGCCATCTCGGCGATCGGCGCGTCGAGGTTGCGGGCGATGTCGACCGCGAGCGCCTTCAGGGGCGAGACGTAGAGGGTGTGGAGGCCCGCCGCCTTCCGCTGGGGGCCACGCTCGGCGAGGGCCACGAGGCTCGGCAGGAAGCCGGCCAGCGTCTTGCCGGCCCCGGTCGGCGCCACCAGCAGGGCAGAGCGGCCGGCGCCGGCGATCCGCAGGAGATCGAGCTGGTGCGATCGGGGCGCCCAGCCGCGCCCGGCGAACCAGGCGCGGAACCGCTCCGGCAGGATCTCGGACGGGTCGCTCAGGCGAGCGCCATCAGGAAGCGGTCGATCAGCTCCAGCGCCCGCTCGCTCATCGGGCTCGGGTAGCGGGCGAAGACGTGGCAGCCGCCGGGATAGATCGCCGTGTGGCCGCCATTGCCCGCCGCCGCCCAGCGCGCCGACATGTACAGCGTGTCGTCGAGGAGTGGGTCGGCGGTGCCGATGGTGAACAGGGCCGGCGGCAGACCCTTCAGGTCGGCGTAGATCGGCGACACGTCCGGCCGGCGCCGGTCGATGCCCTCGCGGACGTAGCCGTCGGCGAACTTGGTCAGGTCGCGGGTGTTCACGACCAGCCGCTCCTCGCCCCAGTTCCGCACGGACGGTGTGAGGCCGAGATCGAAGAAGCCGGCGTTGAGGTTGGCCCCCCGGAAGGCCCGCGGCAGGTTGTGCTTGTCGCGCAGCCGGAGGAGCACCATCACGGCGAGGTGCGCCCCCACCGACTCGCCGCCGATGGTCAGCGCGTGGATGCCGAGCTCGGTCTTGCCCGGACCGGCCAGCCACAGGGCCGCGGCCTCGCAGTCGAGCAGCGCCGCCGGATAGGGGTGCTCGGGGGCGAGGCGGTACTCGACCGACAGGGCGACGAAGCCGCAGGTGTCGGCGATGCGCTCCAGCCAGGGATCCTGCTCGTCCGCGGAGCCCCAGACCCAGCCACCGCGGTGGATGTGCAGGTAGGCGCCGCGCAGCTTCGTGCCGGGCTTGGGTCGGACCACGCGGAGCTTGAGCGGGCCGCCGGGCCCGTCGATCGTCAGCCACTCGGCCCGGGCGCTGTGCGGCATGGCGGGGGCCGCCTTGGTGCCCAGACGGCGCCGCTCGCGCACCTCGGCGATCGGCAGCGACCAGGGATCGGGCAGCGCGGCGTGCGCCGCGACGATCTCCGCATTGAGCCGGAGCGTCTCGGGATCGATCGTCGCCGGGTCGAACAGGGCGTGGTCGATCATCGTGCGTATGGTCCCGTCGGCACTCAGAGCCTCTCACACCAATTCCCGATTCCCGGGAGTTCTCCCTTTGGCCGAGGCCGCGCCGCGAGAGTCCCGCGGCGTAGTCCACCCCGTCCGGCATCTTGGCGCGCGCGACGCCGCTTGCCATCTGCACGGCGCGCGAGAAACCCGCCAACGCCTGATCCGCGCTCGGGTTTCGACGCGGTGTGGTGTGCCGGTCACGGTTCCGCCCGCTTCGTCGCCGATCCGAGGGCCCTGAGGCTTCACGAGGACGCAATGCTCGTCGATCACGACCGGCGCCGGCAAGGTTATCAGCAGGGCGCCCCGCCGAACGCCCCCTACGGCGCGGACAGCTACCGGTCGCGCCCCTCCGCCCTGCGGCGGTTCCTCGGCGGCTCGCCGGCCGGCGTGTTCCTGCGGCTCCTGTTCCTGTCGGTGCTGGTCGGCGCCTTCATGTCGATGCTCGGCCTGACGCCGGGGCGGCTGTTCTGGCACGTCTACGATTCGGCGCGGGCGCTGGTGGAGGTCGGGCTGGCGTCGCTCCACGATTTCGGCGGCTGGATCGTCGCCGGGGCGATCGTGGTCGTGCCGCTCTGGCTGATCGCGCGCCTGTTCGCCGTCTCCCGCTGACGAAGTTCGGGGCCGATCCGGCCCGGTCGCGCCCCGACGGCCCGGCGCGCCGGGGGTTCGGGCAGATCGGCCGCCCGCCATCGCAACCCGCCGATGCGATCAGCCCGCTTTGCGCGGAGGGCGCGGCTACTTAGCGTGCGGCATGATTCACACCGTCGCCAGCTCGGGCCGTCCGACGAACCGCCGCGTCCTGGCCCTGGCGCTGCCCATGACGATCGCCAACGTGACGACGCCGATGCTCGGCTTCGTCGGCGCGGCGGTGATCGGGCGGCTCGGCGACGCGGCGCTGCTCGGCGCCATCGCCCTCGGCGCGGTGATCTTCGACGCGATCTTCTGGTCGTTCGGGGCGCTCCGCATGGCGACCGCCGGCCTGACCGCGCAGGCGGTCGGCGGACGCGACGACGCCGAGGTCGACCGCATCCTGGCGCGGGCGCTGGCGGCGGGCGCCCTGATCGGGCTCGTCCTGGTGGCCCTGCAGGGGCCCCTCGCGCAGCTCGCCTTCGCGATCAGCGGGGCGAGCGCGGCGGTGATCGCCGGTCTCGCGACCTACTTCCACATCCGCATCCTGTCCGCGCCCTTCGTGCTGGCGAGCTACGGCGTGCTCGGCTCGGTCCTGGGGCGCGGGCGCACCGATCTCGGCCTGCTGCTGCAGGTCGCCATCAACCTGACCAACGTCGCGCTGACGCTCATTCTGGTCCTGGGATTCGGCCTGGGCCTCGCCGGCGCGGCGCTGGCGACCCTCGGCGCCGAGGCGCTCGGGCTCGGCCTCGGGCTGATCCTCCTGGCGCGGCTCGGCTCCCGGCCCTTCCGGGTGCCGCTGCGCGACCTCCGCGACGCCGCGGCGCTCCGCCGGACGCTCAGCGTCAACGGCGACGTCATCCTGCGGACGCTCGCGCTGATCACCGGCATCGTGCTGTTCTCGGCGCTGGGCGCCCGGCAGGGCGACGTGGTCCTGGCCGCGAACTCGGTCCTGTGGAATCTCTTCCTGATCGGCGGTTTCTTCCTCGACGGCTTCGCCACGGCGGCCGAGACCCTGTGCGGCCAGGCCGTCGGCGCCCGGGACCGGGAGGCGTTCGACGCGGCCGCCGCCCTGAGCCTGCGCTGGTGCCTCGGCTTCGGCCTCGCAGTCAGTCTTGTGTCGCTGGCGGGCGGCCCGGCCTTCATCGATGCCGTGACCACGAACGGGCCGGTGCGCGAGGCGGCCCGGTCCTACCTCGTCCTCGCCGCCCTGGCGCCGCTCGCCGCCGCGGCGCCCTTCGCGTATGACGGGATCTATATCGGCGCGACCTGGACGCGGGCGATGCGCAACCTGATGGTGTGCGCGCTCGCCGCCTACTGCGCGATCCTCGCGCTCGTCGAGAGCCTGGGCTTCGGCAATACCGGGCTGTGGCTGGCCTTCGTGAGCTTCCTGGGCGCCCGGGGCCTCGGACAGGCGATCGCGTTCCCGCGCCTCGCCCGGGACACGTTCCGGACGCCGGCCGCGGCCGCCCTCGAACCGGCGGCCTAGGCGGCACCCGCGCGCGACCTCGAGACGTGCTAGCGCGGATCCTTCCAAGTGGTGGGCTGGGCCGGCGGCGCGGCGCGGGCCACGGAGCCGGTGGTCCGCGGTACGGCGGCCTCCGCCCGCCGCGGGTAGGACCGGCGCGGGGCCGCGTAGCCGTAGCGGCGTCCCCGGCGGACGTGCCGGCGCCCGCGCTCCGACGAGTTCCCCACGAAGCCGCCGACCACGGCCCCCGCGACGGCGCCGATCGGGCCGCCGACCAGCGCCCCCGCGACCGCACCGGAGCCGACGCCGAGGGTGGTCCGGCTCTGGGCCCGGGCCGCCTCAGGTGCCGCCAATGTCCCGAGCAAGGCGAGGGTGACCAAGACTTTGCGCATCGTAGAGATCCCGGACTTCGAGAATTGGTTTCGTCCGGCCTTTAAGCGGCGGAACATGACCAAACCGCGGCTTCGATCTGCGGAGAGACGGCGCGGTATCAAACCGCGCGGGGACTCACCCGCCCCGACCTTTAGGGTGTGGCGCGGCCAGGTTCGTGCTTTAGGGTGCAGCGCAACGACGGGAGGCCGCGCGACGGCCCAGGAGGGAGAAGCCGATGGCCACGACCACCGATCTGCGCCTGCGCCGCAGCGTGCTCTACATGCCCGGCTCGAACCAGCGGGCGCTCGACAAGGCCAAGTCCCTGCCGGTGGACAGCATCATCCTCGACCTCGAGGACGCCGTCGGCCCGGAGGAGAAGGAGCTCGCCCGCGATCAGGTCTGCGCCGCGGTGAAGAGCGGCGCCTACGGCAGCCGCGAGCTGGTCATCCGGGTCAACGCCCCGCAGACCCCGTGGGGCGAAGCGGATCTCCACGCCGCCATCGAGGCCGAGCCCGACGCGATCCTGATGCCGAAGGTCTCGTCCCCCGCCGTGCTGGAGAGCATCGCCGACCGGCTCGAATCCCTCGACGCGCCGGACGGAATCGCGATCTGGGCGATGATCGAGACCCCGGCCTCGATCCTCAACATCCAGGAGATCGCCCGGGCGAAGCGCGACCCGCGCAACCGGCTGACCTGCCTCGTGCTCGGCACCAACGACCTCGCCAAGGACACCTGGGCCAAGATCGTCCCCGGCCGCGTGCCGATGCTGCCCTGGATGATGATGGCGCTGGCCGCCGCGCGGGCGGAGGGGCTCGCGATCCTCGACGGCGTCTACAACGACATCGCCGACACAGAGGGCTGCCGCGACGAGTGCCGGCAGGCCCGGGACCTGGGCTTCGACGGCAAGACCCTGATCCACCCGACGCAGCTGGAGCCGGCCAACACGTCCTTCGCTCCGACCGAGGAGGAGGTGCGCCGCGCCAAGCTGGTGATCGAGGCGTTCGAGCGCCCGGAATACGCCAAGCGCGGCGCGATCAAGCTGGAGGGCCGGCTCTACGAGCGGCAGCATCTCGGCGTGAACCGGCGGGCGGTCACCTGGGCCGAGGCGATCAAGGCGAAGGGGTTCTGAGCGCGTCCGTCCTCGCCGGAGCGAAGCGATCCAGGGCAGCGCCACGCCCGAGTCTGTCGCGGTCCCTGGGTCACTTCGCTACGCGCGTGATGACGGCACCGACGGCCCTGAATCGGCGGTCGTGTAGCGCGTCCGCTGGGTGCGCCCGTCGCGGGCCGTGACGGCGACGAGGCCCGCCTCGTCCAGGCCCGAGAGGGCGCGCAGCACCAGGGCGTGCTCCACCCCGAAGGTGCGGGCGAAGGCGCGGCTGTCGCCCGGCAGGCCGAGGTCGAGCGCCGCCAGGAGGCCCGCCGCGAGCGGGTCGAGATCCGGGCGGGCGGCCGAAACCCGGTCGAGGGCGGCGACGAACGCCGCCTCGTCGGGCTCCGCGCTCACGCGGCCGCGCGCGCCTGCAGGGTGACCAGCACCGACTTGGAGGTCGGCGTGTCGCTCTTCTCGCCGTAGGTCGAGAGCGGCACGAGCACGTTCAGCTCCGGATAGTAGCCGGCCAGCGCCCCCCGCGGCATATCGAAGGGCACGAGGCGGAAATCTTCCGCCCGGCGGGTGATGCCGTCGTCGTGCGTGCCGACGACGTCGACCCGGTCGCCGAGCCGGTCGCGGATCTCCGCGAGGTCGTCCGGATGGGCGAAGATCACGCGGCGCTCGCCGTAGACGCCGCGGTAGCGGTCATCCAGGCCGTAGATCGTCGTGTTGTACTGGTCGTGGCTGCGGAAGGTCTGCAGCACGTAGGTGTCGCGCGTCTTCCGGGCGGCCTGGTGCTCGGTCTCGACCGGGAGGGCGTCGGCCGAGAAGGTGGCCCGGCCGGTCGCCGTCTCGAACACCCGCTCGGCGGCGAGGTTGCGCAGCATGAAGCCGCGCGGCTTGCGCACCCGGGTGTTGTAGCCGGTGAAGCCCGGGATCGTGGCGGCGATCGCCTCGCGGATCCGGTCGTAATCGGCGGCGAAGCCGGCCCAGTCGATGGCGGCGGAGCCGACGGTCGCCTGCGCCATGCCGGCGATGATGGCGATCTCGGAGCGCAGCTCCTTGGAGGCCGGCTTGTTGATGCCGCCCGACCCGTGGACCATGCTCATCGAATCCTCGACGGTCACGATCTGGATCTTGCCCTCGGCGCCCCGGTCGATCTCGGTGCGGCCCAGGCAGGGCAGCAGGTAGCCGACCGCACCGGGCACCAGATGGGCGTGGTTGAGCTTGGTGGCGATGTGCACGGTGAGCCGGCACGAGGCCAGCGCCTGCGCCACGACGGGCGTGTCGGGCGTCGCCCGCAGGAAGTTGCCGCCGAGCCCGATGAAGGCCTTCGCGGTGCCGTCGCGCATGGCCCGGATCGCCGCCAGGACGTTGTGGCCGTGCCGGCGCGGCATGGCGAGGCCGAAATGCTGCTCCAGGGAATCCAGGATGGCTGCGGACGGGCGCTCGTTGATGCCGACCGTGCGGTCGCCCTGCACGTTGGAATGGCCGCGTACCGGGCAGAGGCCCGCGCCGGCCCGGCCGATATGGCCGCGCAGGAACAGCAGGTTGGCGATCTCCCGGATCGTCGCCACCGAGTGGCGGTGCTGGGTCACGCCCATGGCCCAGGTCGCGATGACCCGCTGGGCGCCCAGATAGACGTCCGCCATCGCGGCGATCTCGTCCATGGTCAGGCCCGACTGGTCGAGGATCGCGTCCCAGGACGTCGCCTCGACGGCGGCGCGGTAGGCCTCGAGCCCGGCGGTGTGGTGCTCGAGGAAGGCGCGGTCGAGGAGCGAGGGCCGGCCCGCCGCCAGCGCCTCGGCGTCGCGGGCGAACACGACCTTGGCGATGCCCCGGAAGGCCGCCATGTCGCCGCCCGAGCGCGGCTGCAGGTAGTGGCTGGCGATGGGGCGGCTGGCGCCGCGCAGCATCTCGACGGTGTTCTGGGGGTCGGCGAAGCGCTCCAAGCCGCGCTCCCGGACCGGGTTCAGAACCACGACCTTGGCGCCGCGCTCGGCCGCCCGGCGCAGGTCGCCGAGCATCCGCGGGTGGTTGGTGCCGGGGTTCTGGCCGACGCAGAAGATCGCGTCCGCCTTCTCGAAATCCTCCAGCAGGACCGTGCCCTTGCCGATGCCGATCGCGTCGATCAGGGCGACGCCGCTCGCCTCGTGGCACATGTTCGAGCAGTCGGGGAAGTTGTTGGTCCCGTAGGCGCGGGCGAAGAGCTGGTACAGGTACGCCGCCTCGTTGGAGGCGCGGCCCGAGGTGTAGAACTCGGCCTGGTCCGGATGGTCGAGCCCGCGCAGGGTCGCGCCGATCTCCGCGAAGGCCTCGTCCCAGCTCACCGGCAGGTAGCGGTCGCTCGCAGCGTCGTACCGCATCGGGTGCGTCAGGCGGCCCTGGCCCTCCAGGGCGTAGTCGCTCCAGGTACGCAGCTCGGTCAGCGTGTGCTTGGCGAAGAAGGACGGCTTCGTGCGCTTGTCGGTGGCCTCCCAGGAGACCGCCTTCACGCCGTTCTCGCAGAACTCGAAGGACGAGCCGTGCTCCGGGTCGCCCCAGGCGCAGCCGGGGCAGTCGAACCCGTCGGGCTGGTTCGCCTTCAGCAGCGCGCGGGCGCCGGTGAGGGGCGCGCGGCTGCCGAGCAGGTGCTTGCCGCAGCTCTTCAGAGCACCCCAGCCGCCGGCGGCGGAGGAGCGCTTGGAAGACCCTTCAGACTGGGCCATGAACCGTCCTGGATTGGCTGACGCGATGTGTCTCGCAATCGCGAGATAAGCGCCTCTCCAGTCCCCTCACAATGGCGTGCCGGCGCAGGCCCCTCATGCACGGGGCACAGGCTAAGCTCCCGCTGTGCAAAGCCTTTCTAAACTGCGACCGCAAAAAATTTATCCGGCCCGGCCCCGTTCACGGGCCGCCGCGCCGTCGACGCAATCCGCGGCGGTGCGCGGCCGGCTGCGCCGCGCTACGGTCGCTCTCGCGCCCGCTCAATCCCCGCGGGCGAGATCGGCGGCGTCGCGCCCGACGGCGTGCCGGAGCGAGGCGATGCCGGCCTCGTTCATGCGCCGCAGGAGCCCGTCCTTGATGCGCCCGACGAGGCCCGGGCCCTCGTAGACCAGCGCCGAGTAGAGCTGCACGAGGCTCGCGCCGGCCCGGATTTTGGTCCAGGCGGCCTCGGCCGAGTCCACGCCGCCGACACCGATGAGCGGCAGCGCGTCCCCGACGCGCAGGCGCGTGTGGGCGAGCATCCGGGTCGCGGGACCGAAGAGCGGCCGCCCCGAGAGACCGCCGGTCTCCCGGGCGAGCCCCTGCTCGCGCAGGCTCGCCGGGCGGGCCACCGTCGTGTTGGACACGACGAGGGCCTGGACCCCGCGCCGCTGGGCCGTGGCACAGACCGCGTCGAGGGCGTCCAACGCCATGTCGGGGGCGATCTTCAGGAGGATCGCCGCGCCGGCACCTGCCGCGTCCCGGGCCTCGACCGTCCGGGCGAGCAGCTCGTCGAGGAAGGCCTCGCCCTGCAGGTCGCGCAGGCCCGGCGTGTTGGGCGAGGACACGTTGACCGTGACGAAGTCGACCAGCGGCGCCAGGGCGGCGGTGCAGGCGGCGTAGTCGGCGAGGCGGTCGGCGGACTCCTTGTTCGCACCGATGTTGACGCCGACGATCCCGGGCCGACCCTTCCGGGCGCGCAGCCGATCGGCCACGACCTCCAGCCCCTCGCTGTTGAGCCCGAAGCGGTTGATCACCGCGCCGTCGGCGGCGAGCCGGAACACCCGCGGCCGCGGGTTGCCGGGCTGGGGCCGCGGCACGACCCCGCCCACCTCGACGAAGCCGAAGCCGAGGCCCAGCAGCGCGTCGGGAACGCGCGCGCCCTTGTCGAAGCCGGCCGCGAGGCCGACCGGGTTGGGAAAGCGGCGGCCGAGCAGGTCGACGGCGAGGCGCGGGTCGTCCGTCGGCCGCGGCCCCGCGGGCAGGAGCGCCAGGGCGGCGAGGGTCAGGTCGTGCGCGCGCTCCGCGTCGAGGCGGTGCAGCAGCGGCCGGACGAGGGGGAAGGCGGCCGCGATCATGCCGGCAGGATCCCGGCCGGGAAGGCGTGCCGGCCGTCGGCGCCCAGCGGCATATCGTCCACCGCGACCACGGCGGAGAGCGGCAGCGGGCCGTAGAGATGCGGGAACAGGTCGCCGCCGCGAGAGGGCTCGTAGCGCAGGCCGTCGCCGAGGGCGTCGGCCTCGACCGCGACGAGGAGCAGGTCGTCCTGCCCGGCGAAGTGCCGGGCCGCCGTCTCGGCGACCTGGCCGGCCGTCGAGAAGTGGATGAAGCCGTCCTGATGATCGATCGGCGCGCCCGTGAACCGGCCCGCGGCCTCGGCCTCGCGCCACAGGGCACGCGGACAGATCTTGTAGATGAGCGGCATCGAAGCTCCCCGGAAACGACGCTGCGATAGAGCCGCCGGGCGCCAGCCGCAACCGCGGGGCGTCGGGCCTGATTCGAGGAGCGATTGCAATCTGCCGCCCGTAGTTCTACTTTCCTACGACTAGGCTGGACGTCACACAGCACCGTCCGGACCGGCAGAGCGGATCCGGAAAGCAGATTGTCAAGTATCTCCGCGCGTACCCGGCGGGTGTCGAACGGACCCGGCGGGCGAACCGTCTCCGTGCCTCCGAGGCAGCCGGATCCCGGCTGGTGAGACGGGGGTGCCGGCCCGCTCAGGCTGAGCTTCCGAGCCCGCTATGCTGTCGCACGAGCAGATCTGGAACGCCATCGACCGGCTCGCCGAGCGCCACGGCTACTCGGCCTCGGGCCTCGCCCGCCGCGCCGGCCTCGACGCGACCAGCTTCAACCGGTCGAAGCGCGTGGGCGCCGACGGCCGCAAGCGCTGGCCGTCCACCGAATCCGTGTCGAAGGTCCTGGCCGCCACCGGCTCGAGCCTCGACGAGTTCCTGCGGCTCATCGAGGCCCGCGAGATCCCCGCCCGCACGATGGTGCCGCTGATCGGCCTGACCCAGGCCGGGGCCGGCCGCCTGTTCACCGACGAGGGCATGCCCACCGGGGGCGCCGGCTGGGAGGAGATCGAGTTTCCGGATCTCGGCGAGGAGCGGGCCTTCGCGCTGGAGATCCAGGGCGATTCCATGCTGCCGCTGTTCCGGGACGGCGACGTCCTGATCGTGTCGCCGACGGCCAGCGTGCGCAAGGGCGACCGCGTCGTGGTCCGCCTGCACGGCGGCGAGGTCCTGGCCAAGGAGCTGCGGCGGCGTACCGCCCGGACCGTGGAACTGGCCTCCCTGAACCCCGAGCACGAGGACCGGGTCCTCAATCTCGGCGAGGTGGCCTGGATGGCCCGGGTGATGTGGGTGCGCCAGTAGACGGTGCCCGGACGGGTCGGCACGCCGTTCGACGCGCGGATCCTCCCGCGGATCCACGCTTGGCCGTGAGGCCGTTCATCGCTATCGCTGGCCCGTCGCGGACCTTCCGCATCCGCTGAGCGCGAACGCAGCATGGCGCAGCCCGGGACGGATCACAGCGCGGCCGAAGGCGGGTCGCTGGCGGACGAGGCCCGCGCGCTCCTCGACGCGCTGCCGACGCCCAGCCTGGTGCTCGATCCGCAGGGCCGTGTCCGCCACGCCAATCCCGCCCTGGAGCGGATCGCCGGCTACCCGGCGGAGCGGCTCGTCGCGCAGGGACTCGACCTGATCCTGGCGCAGCGCACGGCGCCCCTCGACCCCGCCGGCACCGAGCCTCAGGAATTCCTGGCCAGCCGCGCGGACGGGACGAGCTTCTGGGCCCGCCTGGAGACGGCGGCCCTGCCCGGGACCCCGTTCCGCATCGGCCAGATCCGCGACGAGACGGCCCGGCGCGAGGCCGAGGGCGCGCTCGCGCTCTCCCGCCAGCGCGAGGCGCTGGGGCTCCTGACCAACAGCGTCGCCCACGAGTTCAACAATTTCCTGCAGATCCTGATCGGCTACATCGACGGGCTCAAGCGGCGGCTCGGGGACCGGCAGGAGCCGTTCGTCCAACGGGCGATCGCCCGCTCGGCCGACGCCACCGAGCGCGCGGCGATCCTGACCCGGCACCTGCTCGCCTATTCGCGCCGCATCGCGCCGGACGTCCGGTCGGTCGACCTCGACGCCATCGTGGCCGACCTCGCCTCCCGCCTCGAGCCCGACCTGCCGCCCGGGATCCGCCTCACCGTGGCGGCGACGCCGGGCCTGCCGCGGGCGATCAGCAATCCCACGCAGATCGAGTTCGCCCTGCGGCATCTCGTCGCCAATGCCTGCGAGGCGATGCCGTCGGGCGGGACGCTGACCCTGTCGACCTTCCGGGTGGATCCCGGCGACCGCTCCCTGCAGCAGCCGGGCCAGGGAAGCGTCGGGATCGCGGTCGGCGACACCGGGCAGGGCATGTCGCCCGAGATGCTCGCTCGGGCCCTGGCGCCGTTCCAGACCAGCCACGAGGCCGGACGCGGCGCGGGCCTCGCGATCGTCCACGGCCTCATGAAGCGGCAGAACGGGACCATCACCCTCGACAGCCGCAGCGGGGAGGGGACGCAGGTGCGCCTCTCCTTCCCGGCCGCCCCGGAGCGCACGCTCCACTAGAGCCGTGCCATTCACGCGATGGGCGCGACGGGCGGGCTCGGAATGCGCCGCGGCGATCCGGTGGAAAACGTCGCCCGGGCGACGGCGGCCAGGACTAAAACCGCTGCCCGACCGTTCCCATATCGTCACTGGCGCTCCGCGCCACCCGGTTCTCGTCCTCTGAGGCGTGTACATGTTTACTGAGATTTCGCGCCGCCGGCGTGTGGCCGCCCTCCTGGCGCTGGCCGCTGCGCTGACCGTCGCGGCACCCGTCGTGGAAGCCCGTCCGGGCGGCGGCGGGTCCGTCGGGTCCCGCGGCTCGCGCACCTACACGGCGCCCTCCGCCACGCCGACCGCCCCCGGCGGCGGCACGACGATGCAGCGCTCGCAGACCGCGCCTTCGCCCGGCATGGGCAGCCCCGGCATGCAGGCCCCGGCCGCGCCCGGTCGCCGCTTCGGCGGCGGCTTCTTCGCGGGCCTGCTCGGCGCCGGCCTGATCGGCGCGCTGCTCGGCGGCGGCTTCTTCGGCGGTCTCGGTGGCCTCGCCTCGATGATCGGCCTCCTGTTCCAGGTCGGTCTCGTCGTGCTCGTGGTGATGCTGGCCCTGCGGTTCTTCCGCCGCCGGAACGAGCCGGCCGGCGCCGGCGCGCCCTACGCGCGCTCGTCGCTCGACGATCAGCCGGGCGCCCGCGGCCAGATGGGCGGCGCTCCGGGCGGCCCGGCTCCCGGCGGCATGTTCGGCGGTGGGCAGCGCCCGCCGCAGACGCGCCCGGTGCAGATCGGCCCGGCCGATTACCAGGCCTTCGAGCGCCTGCTCGGCGACATCCAGGATGCCTACTCGCGCGAGGATCGGGTGACCCTGGGCAACCTGTCGACGCCCGAGATGGTCAGCTACTTCGATGAGGAGCTGCGCGGCAACGCCTCCCGCGGCGTGGTGAACAAGATCTCGGACGTGAAGCTGCTGCAGGGCGACCTCGCGGAGGCCTGGGGCGAGGACCGCACCGACTACGCGACCGTGGCCATGCGCTACGCCCTCAAGGACGTGATGATCGAGCGGGCGAGCGGCCGCGTCGTCTCCACGGACTCGTCCGAGGCGACGGAGCTCTGGACCTTCCTGCGCCAGCCCGGCCGCGGCTGGGTGCTCTCGGCGATCCAGCAGACCCGCTGACCCGGCAACGCTCCGGCCTCCGGGCCGGAGCCACGGCTCTCCGTCAGGCCGGCGTCCCCACCGGGGCGCCGGCTTTTCTATGCGCGTCCCAGCGATTGGCGAGATCGACGAACCCGGACACCGGGATCTCCTCGGCGCGCGCGGTCTCGGACAGGCCGGCGGCGGCCAGCAGGGCGCCGGCCTCGGGCGTCAAGGCCTTGAGGCTCTGGCGCAGCATCTTCCGCCGCTGGCCGAAGGCCGCCCGGGTGACGGCTTCGAGCGCGCCGGCGCGGCAGGGCAGGGGCTGGGCGCGCGGAACCAGACGGACCACGCTCGAGGTGACCTTGGGCGGCGGCACGAAGGCCGAGGGGCTGACGTCGAACAGGATCTCGGCCTCCGTGCGCCAGCCGCAGAGGACGCCGAGCCGGCCGTAATCGGCCCGCTCCTCCGGGCCGGCGACGATCCGCTCGGCGACCTCCCGCTGGAACATCAGCACGGCCTGATCCCACCAGGGCGGCCAGACCTCGCCGTCGAGCCAGCCGGTGAGCAGGGCGGTCCCGACATTGTAGGGCAGGTTGGCGACGATCCGCGCCGGGGCCTCGCCCACCAGCGGCCGCGGGTCGAAGGCGAGGGCGTCGGCGTCGACCACCTCGAGCCGGCCGGGATAGTGGGCGGCGATCTCGGCGAGGGCCGGCAGGGCGCGCGGGTCGCGCTCGATCGCCACGACGCGGGCGGCGCCCTCGGCGAGGAGCGCGCGCGTCAGCCCCCCCGGGCCCGGCCCGACCTCCACCACGGTCACCCCCGCGAGCGGACCGGCCGCCCGGGCGATCCGGCCGGTCAGGTTGAGGTCGTAGAGGAAGTTCTGGCCGAGCGCCTTCTTCGGCTCCAGGCCGTGGCGGGCGACGACCTCGCGCAGCGGGGGAAGACCGTCCCCGGCGCTCATGCTGGCTGCCTCACAGCTCGTCCTCGGGATCGAAGTGGCGGGCGCCGACGGGCCGGGGACGGCCGGCATAGATGCTGAACGGGATGATCTCGGCCCTGGCGGGGGCCTCGCTCCGCGCCGCCGCGTTGGCGGCCAGCCGGTCGGCGAGGCGCAGGGCCGCCACGAGGCTGTCCGGCCGGGCGACGCCCTGGCCGGCGATGTCGAAGGCCGTCCCGTGGTCCGGCGAGGTGCGCACGAAGGGCAGGCCGAGGGTGACGTTCACGCCGTCGTCGAACGCGATCGTCTTGATCGGGATCAGGGCCTGATCGTGCGTGGGCGCGAGGGCGACGTCGTAGGTCTCGCGGGCGCGGGCGTGGAACAGGGTGTCGGCGGGGAGCGGCCCGCGGATGTCGATGCCCCGCGCCCGCAGGCGCGCCACCGCGGGGGCGAGGACGTCGCGGTCCTCGCGGCCGATCGTTCCGGCCTCGCCCGCGTGCGGGTTCAGGCCGGCGAGGACGAGGCGCGGCTCGGGCAGGCCGAACCGTTCCCGCAGATCCCGGGCGACGATCGCGGCGGTCTCCTCGACGAGCTCCTGGGTGAGCAGGTCCGGCACGTCCCTCAGCGGCACGTGGATCGTCACCGGCACGACCGAGAGGCCGGCGCTCCAGATCATCATCACCGGCCGGGGCGGCGTCACGCCGGGCGGCACCGCGAGGGCGGCCAGGAACTCGGTGTGCCCGGGATGGGCGAAGCCCGTCCGGGTCAGCACGAACTTGGCGATCGGGTTGGTCACCACCGCGCTCGCGCGCCCGGCCTTCACGAACTCCACCGCCGCGGTGATCGACTCGATGGTCGCGCCGGCATTGCCGGAATCGGGGACGCCGGGATCGGCCGCGACGCGGGCGCCGCTCGGCAAGGGCACCACGGGGAGCGCGCGCGGGAACACCTCGGCTGCCGTCTCCGGATCGACCTCCGCCACCGGGACGGGACGGTCGAGGCGGTGGGCGAGGCGCTCGACGAATTCGGGATCGGCCACCAGGAAGAACGGCGGCAACGGATCCGCCCCGCCGCGCCCGAGCCACGCGCTGAGCGCCAGCTCCGGGCCGATGCCGGCGGGATCTCCGAGGGTGAGGGCGAGGGGCGGCATGGGCGCTCTATAGCGCCCGCGCGGCGCGGGCGCATCCTCGGCGGCTCAGACCGAGCGGCGGGATCGCGGCGGGCGACGCGCCGGACCGGCGCGCCGCCGGTCCCGGTTCCTCAGCGGATCGAGGCGATGCCGTCGGCGGTGGTGGCGGTCCCGACGTTCTGGCGCAGGTCGGCCTCGCCCAGGGTCTTCAGCTCGACCCGCAGCAGCACCGTCTGGTTGCGCTCGCGGACGCCCGTCGCGGTCGCGATCGGCGAGTTGATGTAGTTCAGCGAGACGGTGGTGCACTCGTCCTGGTAGCCGCCGCCGAAGCTCGCGCCCGACAGGTAGAAGCGGCCCGGGTTCTGGTAGATCGGCACGGTCCCGATCGGGTTCGCCAGGTACGAGCTCAGCGCGTCCGTGTAGGTGTTGCGCACGTCGAGGTAGTGGGTCAGGTCGACGAGCAGCGAGCCCGACACGAACCAGTTCGGCGTGATGTTGTAGGTCGCGGTGGCGGTGATGCCCTCGCGGTAGTGGCTGTAGCCCAGCAGAGGCTGCGCCTCGTAGTACGAGTAGAAGGCCGAGACGGTGAGCGGCAGGAACGGCGCGAACCGCGCCGTCGCGCCGGTCTCGAACCGCGCCACGTGGAAGTCGGCCTGGTTGAACCGGGCCCGGCTGATGAACGTGATGTTCTGGTTCGGCGAGACCTGGAAACGGCCGACGAAGTCCGACCGCTGCGTCTCGAGCCCGGAATCGAGGCCGGTGTTGGCGATGTCGCCGCGGCGGAACGAGTTGACGCCCGCGAGCTGGATGGACTCGCCGAACAGGACGTTCGCGTACCAGCCGGACGGGGTCACGACGGAGTACTGGCCGCCGAGATTGGTTCGCACGCCGCCCTCGACCCGGTCGTAGCCCGAGAATTTGTCCCACTCGAACAGCGAGGTGTCATCGAAGACGAGGCTCTGCGCGTCCTCGTTCGGCAGGCGGCCGATCCGGGTCTCCGACGGCCGCGCGATGATCTGGCCGATCGGCTCCAGGGTGTGGACGCCGAGGGCGCCGAAATTGGCGACGAACGGGTAGCGGTAGTCGAGGCCGATCGCCGGCATGACCCGCCCGGCAAAGCCCTGGTCGACGTGCGCGACCTGCGGGACGAGGTCGTTCTGGTAGCCCGAGAAGCTCGTGCTGTTGAAGAACGCGTCCGTGCGCAGGTAGGCGAAGGGCGTGAATTTCTGGCCCAGATCGTCGATGAAGCTGCGGCGCCAGGACAGCTCCGCGGAGGCGCGGGTGTTCGTGCCGGCGAGCCCGTCGATGGCGCACAGGCCGCGCTGGAAGACCGTGCAGGTCTGGTACAGCGGGAAGCTGACGCCGTTGACGCTCGGCGAGAACAGGTAGCTCGAGGTCCGCGGCAGGCCCTGGTACTGCGTGGTCTCGCGGGTCAGGCTGGTGATGTTCGCCTGGAAGCGCACCTCGCCGCCGATCTCCGATGGGCCGTTGATCCGCTTGTCGTAGTCGATCACCGGCGCCACGATCGGCTGCTGCTTCTGCCAGTCGAAGCTCGACAGGCCCTTGAAGTAGTAGCCCCGCGCCTCGAACCACGAGCGGTCGCCCTGGCCGATCAGGAAGGCCGTCGAGGTGGCCTCACGGAAATAGTCCGTGGTGATGTTCTGGTTGCGGATCCGGTAATTGTCGAGGAACCACTTGTCGGTCACGCCGACGAGGTCCCAGCCCGTGCGCCAGCGCGGGTTGATGTAGAATCGGCCCTGCGATTCGACGGAGCCGCGGAAGTCGCGCTCGCCGGCGCCGAGGGGACTCGGCAGGAACGCCGAGGGCGTCGTCTGCGAGATGCCCGACAGGCGGATGTTGTAGAAGCCGTTGTCGATTCGCTGGCGGAACTCGCCCTGCGCGAGCAGGCCCTGGCGGCTGAGCAGGGTCGGCGTCAGCGTCAGGTCGTAATTCGGCGCGAGGTTGATGAAGTACGGGAGCGACACGCCGTTGCCGAGCGCGGTCGTCGTGACGAAGCGCGGCGTCAGGAAGCCGGTCTTGCGCTTCACCGTCGGGTCCGGCGCCTCGAAATACGGCAGGTAGGCCACCGGGATGCCGGCGATCTCGAGCGTCGAGTCGTCGAAGTAGACCGTGTGGGTCTCGTTGTCGTGGATGATCTTCTTCGCCTTGATCTGCCACAGCGGCGGCGTCTCAGGGTTGTCCTTGCACGGCTCGCAGGCCGTGTAGCTGCCGGACTCGAAGCTCGTCTGCTCGCCGTTCAGGCGCTCGGCCCGCGGCGCGGAGAAGCGGGTGCGCACCGTCTCGAACTTCCGCTGCACGGTCTGCTGCCCGCGGAAGGCGTCGACGAAGCCGGTCTTGAAGTCGTCGGTGAGCTCCATGCGCGCGCCGGTCACGACGCCGCCGTCGGCCTCGGTGAGGCGGACGTTGCCCTCGGCGAAGACCCGGCCGGAATTCCGGTCGTAGCGCACGCGGTCGGCCTGCAGGGTCCGGGGGCCGTAATGCAGCTCGGCGTTGCCCCGCGCCGTAACGGTGCCGCGGTCGTTGTCGTAGATCAGCTCGTCGGCCTCGACGAGCAGCTTGTCGCCCGGCTTGCCGGCCGCGACGGCGGGCAGGCCCTGGGCATGGGCGGACAGGCCCCCGGCCAGCGGCGCGGCGAGCGCCAGCGCGGCCCGGAAACCAGCCTTCCGCAGGATGTCGGCGACCTTACGCAACGCGCGTCCCAACCCCTGTGACGTCTGCCGCCACCAACCTCAACACCCGTCTCCCGTCCCGCGAAGGATCGCGGAAGTCAGCCGTCTTCCTGGTACAGAAGCGTGAGCGTACCGAGAAGACTGCCTACCACGGCCGGGAACCAGGCCGCCACCGGTGCGGCGACGAGTCCGGATGCTCCGAGCCCCTCCATGACCTGTCGGACCACGTAGAGGGCGAAGCCGGCCGCGACGCCACCGAGGACGAGTTTACCGACACCACCAAAGCGGAAGAACCGTAAGGAAACGGTTGCGGCGACGATGACCATGGCCACGAACAGCACCGGCCGCGCCCACAGAACATCGTACTGGAGACGGTAGCGGGTGGCGTCCAAACCGGCCCGCTCGGTCCGCGCGATCGTTGTGGGAAGTTGCCAGAAAGGCACAGATTCCGGGGGGGTGAACCCCTGACGCACCTGTCCGGGGTCGAGGTTCGAGGCGATCAGGTAGGTGTCGAACGACTCAGGCGGTGTGCCCGGTGTGAGAACGCGCACATCGGAGAGCTCCCAGTAGCCGTCGTGGAGCGTCGCGCGGGCCGCGACGAGCTGCTCGGCGAACTTGCCGGCGTCGTCGAAGGTGAAGACCGACACGCCCGCCAGGGTGGTCGTGCCCTCGATGGCGGTCTCGGCGCGCAGGATCGCCTCGCCATCGAGGCCCTTCTGGCGGATCCAGAGGTCCTTGCCCGAACTCGCCTTGGTGGATTTGGCGAAGATCTTGGCCTCGATCTCGGTGGAGCGCTGCTTCAGCATCGCGGAGACCGGGTTGTAGACGCCGACCGCCAGCGCGCCGAGGGCGAGGGCCACGAAGAAGCCGGGCTGCAGGAACTGCCAGGCCGAGATCCCGGCCGCGCGGGCGACCACCAGTTCCAGCTTGCGCGAGAGCTGGAGCAGGGCCGCCATGGAGCCGAACAGGACCGCGAAGGGCAGGACGCCCTCCGCCACCGCGGGGGTGCGGTAGAGCGAGAGCTGCGCCATCAGGCCGGCGGACGCGCCCTGGGCCTCGCCGGCGCGGCGGAGCAGCTCGACGAAGTCGAGCGTGTAGACCAGCGCGAACACGGTGATGAAGACGCCGAGCACCGTGCGGAGGAACCGGGCGGCGAAGTACCGCCCGAGAGTGGGACCGATCAGCATCATCGGGTTCAGGCCGCCGGCGCGAGGCGCGGGCCGCGGAACCGGCCGCGGACGGCGCGGGCCAGGGCGGCGTTGAAGGCGCGCACCCGGGGCCCGTAGAAGATGAGGAGGCTCGACAGGAGGATCGCGAGCAGCGGCACGCCGTAGACCGCCAGGACCGCCGCGGGGCTGCGCGCGGCGGCGCTGACCGCCGCGAAGCCGCCGATGCGCAGCGCCACGACGGCGACGATCGCGCCGGCGATCGCGACGCCGCGCCCCTGCCGGGTCGTGCGGGGATCGCCCAGAGCCGCGAAGGCGATGAAGACCAGGGCCAGCGGGTAGAGGCAGGCGGAGAGCCGGTCGTGCAGCTCGGCCCGGAACCGGCCCTTCTGCAGCTTGTAGTAGCCTTCCGTCGTGTCGGGGAACAGGAGCTGCGCCGTCGAGCGCTCGCGCGGCTTGTAGATCGTGTCGGAATCCGGGGGCGCGAAGGCCGCGAGGTCGATCGTGTAGCGCTCGAAGGTCAGGATCGAGGAATCGCGGGAGTCCTTCTGCTGCTGGTGGACGCTGCCGTTCTCCAGGATCAGGTAGCTCTGGCCGTCGACGTCGACCGCGTTGCCGCGCTCGGCGAGGTAGACCTTGGTCTTCCCGGCCTCGCGCCGGTCCTGGATGAACAGCCCCTTGAGGGTGCCGCCCGGCCCGCGCTCGCGGAAGTGGAAGGTGATGCCGTTGTCGAGCTGGGTGAACTGTCCTTCCTTGACGACGTTCGCGATGAAGTCGCCGCGCACCCGGGTGATCACGTCGCGCAGCTCCTGGAAGCTCGCGGGCATGACCACCACGACCAGGAATCCCACCAGGAAGCTGACGAACAGCGCCAGGGTGAGGAAGGGCCGCAGCAGCGAGCGCGGCGGCATCCCGGCCGCCGACATGACGATCAGCTCGGAATCGCCGTTCAGCTTGTTGAGCGCGTAGATCGTGCCGATGAACAGCGCCACGGGGGCGATGACGACGACGAGGGTCGGCAGCGACAGGCCGGTGACGAAGAGGAAGACCAGCAGCGTCTGGCCCTTGGCGGTCACGAGATCGAGCTCGCGCAGGGCCTGGGTCAGCCAGATGGTGCCCGTCAGCCCGATCAGGCAGGCGAGGGTTGCGCCCAGGGCGATCCGAAAGATGTAGCGCTCGATCTGCCTCATCGGCCCGGCAGTCCCGCTCGTCCTCTCGCGCCCTCGAGGCGGCAGGGACCCGACAAAAGGGGCGATTCCAGGGCTGTCACGCCGCGTTGCGTTCTCCGTCTCAGCGGCTACACAGGGCGGATCGCCCGCGCCTCGGCGCGCGGGTGCGTAGTACGGCTCCGGAATAACGGGCAGGGCGACGGGTATGGCGGACGGTATCGAGGTCGGTTTCGGTCCCCTGGAGCAGAGCGGCCAGGGCCCCGGCGGATCCGGCGATCTCGTGGTCTTCGTCGGCGACGACCTGTCGCTCGGGTCGGCCGCCCGCGAGGCGCTGGGCGCCTCCGGGGCGGATCTCGTGGCGCGCGCCGCGGCCTCTGAAAAGTTCAAGGGCCGCTCGCTCAGCGCCCTGTCCCTGCCGGCCCCGGCGGGCGTCGGCGCCGACCGCCTCGTGGTCGTGGGCCTGGGCTCGGAGAAGGACCGGGCCAAGACCGACTGGCCGGCGCTCGGCGGCTTCACCGCCGGCAAGGTGGCGGGACGGACCGCCCGGGTGGTGCTCGACTGGCCGGGCGCGACGGTCACGGCGGCGCAGGCCGGCGAGTTCGCTCTCGGCGCGCGCCTGCGGACCTACGCGTTCGACCGCTACAAGACCAAGAAGAAGCCCGATGCCGACGACAAATCGGCCACCGCGCTGACCCTGCTGCTCGCCGATCACGGCGCGGCCGCCCGCGAGGGCGAGGGCGCCAAGAGCCTGTCCGACGGCGTGGTCCTGGCCCGCGACCTCGTGAACGAGCCGCCGAACGTGCTCTTCCCGGCTGAGTTCGCCCGCCGCGCCTCGGAACTCGCCAAGCTCGGCGTCGAGATCGAGGTGCTGGAGCCGGCCCGGATGCGGGAACTCGGCATGGGCGCGCTGCTCGCGGTGGCGCAGGGCTCGGCCCGCGAGCCGCGGATCGTGATCATGCGCTGGAACGGCGGCCCCGCGGCCGAGGCGCCCGTGGCCCTCATCGGCAAGGGCGTCGTGTTCGATTCCGGCGGCGTCTCGATCAAGCCGGGCGGCGGCATGGAGGACATGAAGGGCGACATGGGCGGCGCCGCCGCCGTCGTCGGCGCGCTCCACGCGCTCGCCGCCCGCAAGGCGCGCTGCAACGTGGTCGGCGCCATCGGCATCGTGGAGAACATGCCGGACGGCGGCTCGTACCGCCCGTCCGACATCCTGACCTCCATGTCGGGCCAGACCATCGAGGTGATCAACACCGACGCCGAGGGCCGACTGGTGCTGGCCGACGTGATCACCCACGTCATCCGCAGCACCAAGCCCAAGGCGATCGTCGACCTCGCGACGCTGACCGGCGCGATCATCGTGGCGCTGGGCCAGGACATCGCCGGCATGTTCTCGAACGATGACACGCTGGCGGGCAACATCCACGCCGCCGGCGAGGCGACCGGCGAGAAGGTGTGGCGGATGCCGCTGATCCCCGCCTACGACAAGGCGATCGATTCCAAGTTCGCCGACATGAAGAACACCGGCGGCCGCCACGGCGGCGCCGCCACCGCGGCGTCGTTCATCAAGCGCTACGTCGAGGACGTTCCGTGGGCGCATCTCGACATCGCCGGCGTCGCGATGTCGTCGAACGCCAGCGAGATCAACCGCAGCTGGGGTGCGGGCTGGGGCGTGCGCCTCCTCGACCGGCTGATCCGCGACCATTACGAGGCCCGCTAGAGCGGCCGCGGCGGTCCCGACCCCGCGCGCCTCTCCGGGTGATCCCAGCATGGCCGCACACGCCAACGCCGCGCGCGACCGGGTCGGCTCGGGCGCCGGGACGTCCGGAGGCCGCGCCGGCGGCCTTCTGGCAGCGGCGGGGCCGATCCTCGCCATGCTGGCCGCCCTGGCTCTCGTCGCGGCGACCGGCCTGAGCCAGCGCGACGCCGTGCCGGAGGCCCTCGAGCCCTGGATCTTCGGCTACTTCATCGCCCGCTACCCGCTCTTCGCCTTCGCGCTGGTCTACGGGCTCGGCCACCTCGCGCGGGTGGCGACGGGCCCGGGCCCGGGCTCCGCGCCGCGCCGGATCGTGTTCGGACTGGCGGGCGCGGCCGCGCTCCTCGCCGCCGGGCTCTACCCGACCTTCGGCGGGCTCGTCCTGCGCGGCGCCTTCGCCACCGGGGGCATGGCCTTCCTCACCCACCAGCCCCTGTGGCTGGCCTACGGACTCGGCGCCGCCGTGGGCGCGCTGACGTTCGGCGGCGTCCTCGGCCTGTTCGCGGTCGCGGCCAACAGGCCCCTGCGGCCGCGGCTGCGCCGGGTCGGCTACGGCGCGCTCGCCTTCCTGACCCTGTGGCTCGGCGCGATCCTGATCGGCCTCGCCGGCGACCTGGGCGTCGGCCCCTGGCCCCGGCGGGCCATGCGGCCGGAGGAGGCCGCGCTCGCCGCCGGCCTGCTGATCGCGGCGGCCCTGCCCCACACCGTGCTGGCGACATTGCGCCGGCATCGTCCAGCCCTCTGACCCCCCTGCCTTGCGGGCCGGCCTCCGTTCCCGCAGAGTCCGCGCGACAGGCGTTGCGGGACTCGGCCCCCGAGAGTCGGGCCCGCGGGAGGCATCGCGATGCATGAGGCGAACGTGATGGAGCACGGCGCTCGAGCCGCCACGGCCGGAGCGATGCCGGGCCACGGGGCCTCCGACCGGCCTTGGCTGCCCTTCTATCCGCCCGGCGTGCCGGCGGAGATCGACGTCGCGGGCCTCGGGACCTTGGTCGACCTGTTCGAGACCAGCGTGACCGCCTTCGCAAGCCGGCCGGCGATGCTGTGCTTCGGCTCGACCATGACCTACGCGACCCTCGGCCAGCAGGCGCGCGACCTCGCGGCCTGGCTGCGCGGACAAGGTCTGGCGAAGGGCGACCGCGTGGCGATCATGCTGCCGAACGTCCCCGCCTACGCCGTGGCGATCTTCGGCGTCCTCCTGGCGGGGGGAACGGTGGTCAACGCCAACCCGCTCTACACGCCCCGGGAATGCGTGCAGCAGATCAACGATTCCGGCGCGCGGATCCTGATCGTCCTGGAGAATTTCGGCGCCACCATCGCGGCGGCGCTGCCGGACGTGGCCCTGGAGCGGGTCGTCCTCGTGGGTCCGGGCGACGGGCTGGGGCTGAAGGGGCGGGTGATCAACCTCGCGAGCCGGCACGTCCGCAAGGCGGTGCCGCCGTTCCGCCTGCCGGAAGGGCTGGCGATCCCGTTCGCCACCGTGCTCCGCCAGGGCCGGACGATGCCGCGCGCGTCCGCCGCGGTCGACCCGGAGGACCTCGCCTTCCTGCAATACACCGGGGGCACCACCGGCATCGCCAAGGCGGCGATGCTGAGCCACCGCAACATCATGGCGAACGTCGAGCAGTCGCAACTCTGGTTCAACTCGAAGGATCCGAGCGTCGCGCGCTGCGTGGTCACGGCGCTGCCGCTCTACCACATCTTCGCGCTCACCGCGTGCTTCTTCCAGTTCATGCGCAGCGGCGGCTCCTGCCTGCTGATCCCCAATCCGCGCGACTGCGACGGCATGGTCAAGACCCTGAGCCGCACGCGCTTCACCCACCTGATGGGCGTGAACACGCTGTTCAACGTCCTGATCAACCATCCGAAGATCGGCACGGTGGATTTCGCCCACCTCGACTTCGTGGTCGGCGGCGGCACGGCCGTCCAGCGGGCGGTGGCCGAGCGCTGGAAGGCCCTGACCGGCAACACGATCATCGAGGGCTACGGCCTGTCGGAGACCTCGCCGGTCGTGTGCGTCAACCCGCGGGGCATGCGCGACTTCTCCGGCACGATCGGCTACCCGCTGCCCTCCACGGAGGTCTCGATCCGCGCCGTCTCCGGCGAACCCCTCCCGGCCGGGCAGCCGGGCGAGATCTGCGTGCGCGGCCCGCAGGTGATGCGCGGCTACTGGAATCGGCCGGAGGAGACCGCGCGGGCGATGACCGCGGACGGGTTCTTCCGGACGGGCGACGTCGCGATCCTGCAGGCGGACGGCCAGGTCCGGATCGTCGACCGGATGAAGGACATGATCCTCGTCTCCGGCTTCAACGTCTATCCGAACGAGGTCGAGGACGTGCTGGCGGCCCACCCGGCCGTGCTCGAATGCGCGGTGGTCGGCGCGCCGAGCGAGGAGACGGGCGAGATGGTGGTGGCCCACGTGGTCCTGAAGGACCCGTCGGTCTCCACCGATATCCTGCGGGCGCATGCCCGCACACAGCTCACCGGCTACAAGGTTCCCCGCCGCGTGGTGCTCCACGAGACCCTGCCGAAGACCAATGTCGGCAAGGTGCTGCGGCGGATGCTGCGCGACGAGACGCCGCCGGCCTGAGCGTCGTCCGCGCGGCGGAAGACGGCCTGCGTCCCGGTGCCGCTCACGGGCGGCGTAACTCCTGCGCGCCGTTCGCCGAAAGGTGAGGCTGCGGCGCTTGCGCACCTGTCGGCCGCGGCCGATCTGTGGGTTGTGCAGGCAGGAGATCCGAGGAGACGGCCATGTTGATCAAGCGCAGGCGCGGTTGGGAGATTCCGGAGCATCTGGCGACGCCGGAGGCCGTCTTCCTCAATCGGCGGGCCCTGATCGGCGGCGCGGCCGGGCTCGCGGCCGGCTCGCTCCTGGGTGGGCGCGCGGCCCTCGCGGCGGCGGGCGACCAGCCGCTCTACCCGGCGCCGCAGAACCCCGCCTACACGCTCGACCGCCCCCTGACCCCGGAGCGCTTCAGCGCCGACTACAACAATTTCTACGAGTTCGGCACGTCGAAGACGGTGCTGCCGGCGGCCAACGCCCTCAAGACGCAGCCCTGGACCCTGAAGATCGACGGGCTCGTCGAGAAGCCGTTCGAGGTCGGCGTCGACGACCTGATCCGGAAGGTCGGCCTGGAGGAGCGTCTCTACCGTCACCGCTGCGTCGAGGCGTGGTCGATGGCGGTGCCCTGGACCGGATTCCCGCTGGCGAAGCTCGTGGCGCTGGCCAAGCCCGCCTCCGGCGCGAAGTACATCCGCTTCGAGACGTTCATGGACAAGGCGATGGCGCCCGGCCAGCGGGCGTTCTTCTATCCCTGGCCCTACACGGAGGGCCTGACCCTGGCTGAAGCCGGGAACGACCTCGCCTTCATGGTCACGGGGATCTACGGCAAGCCGCTGCCCAACCAGTTCGGGGCGCCGATCCGCGTCGCGGTGCCGTGGAAGTACGGGTTCAAGTCGGCCAAGTCGCTGGTGAAGATCTCGTTCACGGCCGACCGGCCGAAGACCTTCTGGGAGGGCCTGCAGGCCTCGGAGTACGGCTTCTGGGCCAACGTGAACCCGGCCGTGCCGCACCCGCGCTGGAGCCAGGCGACCGAGCGCGTCCTCGGCACCGATCAGCGCGTACCAACGCTGATCTACAACGGCTACGGCGAGCAGGTCGCCGGCCTCTACAAGGGCCTCGAGGGCGAGCGCCTGTTCGTGTGAGCACGGGCCTGCCGGAGCCGCGCTGATCTGGCGCGGCTTCCGCAGCGACGACGCGGCTCCTACGCTGCCCGGCCGACGAGGTCGACGGTCCGCGGCCTAGCGTGGGCAGGCATGGGCCCGCTCGAAGGCCTGCAGATCCGCCACCGTCGCCTGCTCCTGGCGCGAGAGCGGCACGCGATCCATGGCGTCGTACCGGCAATCGGCGTTGCCGAAGGTCCGGATCGCCCGCGGCGTGCTGAAGCAGTAGCCCGCCTGCTTGTAGATCAGGTTGCGTTGGTACCAAGCTTCCGCGCAGTCATCCGCCATCGCGCCGGTGGAGCCCGCGACGAGGATCAGAGCGTAGAGAGCAGCGCGCATCGAATCGTCTCCGTGAGGAGCCGGATCCAACCATCGGATGCTCAGTAGGTCCAGCGCTGCGCCTTCGAGACGAGGAAGTCGCGGAACGCCTGCACCCGGGCGACCGAGCGCATCTCCTCGGCGTAGACGAGGTAGCTCTCCAGGCTCGGCATCTCGGTCTCGCGCAGCACCTGCACGAGCTGCTGGCCGCCATCCACCGCGTAATCGGGCAAGATGCCGATGCCGGCGCCGGCCTCCATGGCGCGCTGCAGGGCGCCGATATTGTTCACCGTCAGGTGGACCTGGCGACGCTCGCGGCCCTCGCGGCCCGCATCGGCGAGCCAGTGGGCGGCCAGCAGGTACGAGGGCTCGTTGCCGCCGAAGGAGACAAGGCGGTGGTCGTCGAGCTCCTCGATGGTCTTGGGCTCGCCGAACCGCTTCACGTAATCCGGACTGGCGAAGGCGTGGTAGTGCACGGTGAACAGCCGCCGCTGGATCAGGTCCGGCTGCGCCGGGCGGCGCATGCGGATCGCCACGTCGGCCTCGCGCATGGCCAGATCGAGCTCCTCGTTGGTGAGGATCAGCTCGATGCGCACGTCCGGGTAGAGGTCCAGAAACTCGCCGACCCGCTGCGACAGCCAGGACGTGCCGAGGCCGACCGTGGTGGTGACCTTGAGGTCGCCGGTCGGCCGCTCGGAGGTCTCGACGAGGCGCGCCCGGGTATTCTCCAGGCGCAGCTTCATGTCCCGCGCGGCGCGGAACAGCAGGTCGCCCTGCTCGGTGAGCAGGAGGCCGCGGGCGTGGCGATGGAAGAGCGGCGCCTTGAGCTCGCGCTCCAGGGCGCTGATCTGGCGGCTGACCGCCGATTGGCTGAGCCCGATATCGTCACCCGCCTTGGTGAAGCTCCCCGCCTCCGCGACGTTGAGGAAGATCCGGATCTTGTCCCAGTCCAAGGCGAGAACCCCTACCAGCGCGCGCCCGCGGGTCGCGCCCGGGGTGGAGAAGGGGCGCGAAGCGGCGGGCAGATCACCGGGCGAACTGCGCGGTGCCGCGTGCGGATGGCCGCTCCCGACACCGCGCGGGCATGCAATCGGTGCATCCCGGCGCAGTCAGCACTCCTATGCACACGGTGCATGGTCCTGCGCAAGCATAAGCAGCGCGAACTTGTTGAAATGCGGGGCCCGACGGCTTCGCGCGGGAGGTGCGGAGGCCCGTCCGGCCGTCATTCCGCCGCGGCGGCCTGGACCGGGCTCTCACCGATCTCGAGATTGGCCAGGAATTTCTCCGCCTCCAGCGCCGCCATGCAGCCCATGCCGGCGGCGGTGATCGCCTGGCGGTAGACGTCGTCCGTGACGTCGCCGGCGGCGAACACGCCCGGGATCTCGGTCTCGGTCGTGCCGGGCTTCACGGTGAGATAGCCGCCGTGGCGCATGGGCAGCTGACCCTCGAAGATGGCGGTCGCCGGCTGATGGCCGATCGCCACGAACACGCCGTCGGCCTTCACCTCGCTGATCTCGCCCGAGCGCGGATCCTTGAGACGGACGTGCGTCACGTTCGGTGCCGGCTTCTGCACGCCGCAGATCTCGGCGATCTCGCGGTGCCACAGCACCTCGACGTTCGGGTGCTTGAACAGGCGCTCCTGAAGGATCCGCTCGGCGCGGAAGCTGTCGCGGCGGTGGACCACCGTCACCTTGCTGGCGATGTTGGCGAGGTACAGGGCCTCCTCGACCGCGGTGTTGCCGCCGCCAACCACCACGACGTCCTTGCCGCGGAAGAAGAACCCGTCGCAGGTCGCGCAGGCCGAGACGCCGCCGCCCTGGAACGCCGCCTCGGACGGGATGCCGAGCCACTTGGCCTGCGCCCCGGTGGCGATGACCAGGGCGTCGCACGAGTAGGTCTCGCCGGAATCGGCCTCGAGGCGGAACGGCCGCTGCTTGAGATCGACCTTCGTGATGTATTCCGAGACGATCCGGGTACCGACGTGCTCGGCCTGGAGGCGCATCTGCTCCATCAGCCAGGGGCCCTGGATGGCCTCGGCGAAGCCCGGGTAGTTCTCGACATCCGTGGTGATCATGAGCTGGCCGCCCGGCTGGAAGCCGGAGATCAGCAGCGGCTCGACCATGGCGCGGGCGGCGTAGATCGCCGCCGTGTAGCCGGCGGGTCCCGAGCCGATGATGACGAGCTTGGCGTGGGTGTGGGCCATCTGTCTCGGTCTCCTCAGGCCGGTCCGGCCGCGCGGCGCGCGGCATAGGCGTCGGCGAGCGCCCGGGCGATCACCGGAGTCGCGTCGATCGGCTTGTACGTCAGATCTGCCAACTGACCGGTGAACGGTCGCAGCGCCCCGGCGATCGCCAGCCCGGCGAACATGCGCCGATGCCGGATATAGGTACGCGGCAGGTCGAACAGCAGGACCGGCGCGCCGGTGGACACCGCCTCGCTCACCATGTTGGCCGAGTCGGAGGTCACGACGATCGCCTCGGCGAGCGCCAGCATGGCCACGTAGGGGTTGTCGCCGCTCCCGTCCCAGAGGAACCCACCAGTCTCGGCGGCGAGCACCTTCACGGCATCGCGGAGCGGGTTCGGCGTCCGGCGGGAGATCGTCACCATCAGCCGGCAGCCCTGCGCGGCCAGCCCGCGCAGATCCTCCACGAGGCGGTTCATGTCGGTCTTGCGGTAGCTCAGGTGACGGCTGTCGCCGCCGACCAGCACCGCCACCCGCGGGCCGTCGAGGCGCGCGAGCCGCGGATCCGGTCGGGCCCGGGCCGCGGCCAGGCGCGCCGCGGTGACGAGGTGCGGCGCCGTGAGCGTGGTGAAGACGTTGGGACCGCGCAGATCGTCGTAATCCGGCACCCAGATGAAGTCGGCGCTGTCGGCGCCGGTCCGCGGATCCTTCAGGAAGGCCGTGAAGGTCCGGCCGCCGGTCGCGCGCCGCACGGTCCGCAGGTACGGGACCGACCGGCGGCCGGAGGCGATCAGGATGTCGGGGTAGGGGCCCGACAGGGCTCCGGCGCGGCGGCGCGGGCCCTCGCGCGGGTCGATCGGCCCCCAGGGCGCCATCCAGCCGAATGGTCCTGAGGGCGGCACCTTCCGGATCTCGAAGTCGAGACCCAGGGTCTCGGCGATGCCGACGCACTGGTTCTCGTCGCCGGCCTTGCCGTCCGTGACGATCCAGGCGCGGGCGCGGGCGAGCTCGGGCAGGCGCTCACGCCGCGGGTCCGAATTGCTGACCGGCGCGCTCTGCGCCTCCGACACGTCGATGCTTGCCATGCTCCTCACCGGATACGCCCCACGCTGCCGACCGGGGCCGGCGGCCGCCTTCTAATCCCGCGGAAGGTCGCGGGSGAGCCACTGGGCGTAGATGTCGGCGATGGCGGCGAGCCGGCGCTGCTCGAATTGCGGATCGTACCACGCGCCGCCGTAGCTCGACGGCGTCGCGGTCATCTGCGGGTAGCGCCCGAGCACCTGCCCCTTGGGCCCGACGAGCAGCGCCTCGCCCTCCATGTAGTCGGTCTCGAAATTGCCGCCCAGGCCGCGCAGGGAGCCGCTGCCGACATAGGGCCGGAGCGACAGGCTCGTCACGACCACGACGAGGCGCGGCCCGCGGCCGCCGATCCGACCGGCGAAGTTCTTCCGCAGGGCGTCGGTCAGGTCGCCGGCCAGCGCCTCGGCCTGCAGCCCCGCGCCCTTGTTCAGGAGCGGCCGCACGTCGACCCTGACGTCGGAGAAGACCGGAGTCGGCGGAAAGTCGCTCGCCGCCGCGGACCCCGCGACGGCACCGAGGAGCAGGCCGGCGAGCCGGCCCCACGTACGCGGGCGCATCGGCTCAGCCGCCGTACTGGACGGCGACGACCTCGTAGGACTTGCCGCCCCCGGGCGTGGTGACCTCGACCGTGTCGCCGACGCCCTTGCCGATCAGCGCGCGGGCGATCGGCGAGGTGATCGAGACGCGGCCCGAGCGCACGTCGGCCTCCGGCTCTCCCACGATCTGGTAGGTCTTCTCCTCCTCCGTGTCCTCGTCGACGAGCTTCACGGTGGCGCCGAACTTGATCCTGTCACCCGAGAGCTTCGTGACGTCGATCACTTCGGCCCGCGCGATCATGCTCTCCAGTTCGAGGACGCGGCCCTCGTTGTGGGACTGCGCCTCCTTGGCGGCGTGGTACTCGGCGTTCTCCGACAGGTCGCCGAGCGCGCGGGCCTCCGCGATCGCCTGGATGATGCGCTGGCGCTCCACCTGCTGGCGGTGCTTCAGCTCCTCTTCGAGGGCTGCCAGCCCGCGCACCGTGATCGGAACCTTGTCTATCGCCATCGTCTCGCGCCACAATGAAGAGGCCCGGCCGAGAGTGCAGCACTCTCCCCGGGCCATGAAATGAAGTCAGCGGAACCCTGAGGTTCAGGCCGCGAAGTATTCCTGCAACGCGCGGACCTTGAGATCGCCTTCTAGATAGGCCTTGATCCCCTCGGCCGCGGCCATCGCGCCGGCTAGAGTGGTGTAATACGGCACCTTATGCAAGAGGGCCGCGCGCCGGAGCGAGCGCGAGTCCGACAGGGCGCCGGCCCCCTCGGTGGTGTTCAGGACGAGGTGGATCCCGCCGTTCTTGATCGCGTCGACCACGTGCGGCCGGCCCTCCAGAACCTTGTTGATCCGCTCTGCCGGAACGCCGTTCTCCGCGAGGTAGCGCTGCGTGCCGCCGGTCGCCAGGATGGTGAAGCCGAGATCGGACAGGAGCTTCATGGTCGGCAGGATGCGGGCCTTGTCGGCATCCCGCACCGAGACGAAGACGGCCCCCGCCTTCGGTACCTGGGTGCCCGAGCCGAGCTGGCTCTTGGCGAAGGCCACGCCGAAGCTGGCGTCGAGCCCGATCACCTCGCCGGTGGAGCGCATCTCCGGTCCGAGCAGCACGTCGACGCCGGGGAAGCGGGCGAAGGGGAAGACCGCTTCCTTCACGGCGATGTGCGGCAGGGTCTTGGGCTTCAGGCCGAAGGTCGCGAGCGGCTCGCCCGCCATGATCCGGGCCGCGATCTTGGCGATCGGCTCGCCGATGACCTTGGCGACGAACGGCACCGTGCGCGAGGCGCGGGGGTTCACCTCCAGCACGTAGATCGTGCCGTCCTTGATGGCGTACTGCACGTTCATCAGGCCGACGACGTTGAGCGCCAGCGCCATGGCCTTGGTCTGCCGCTCCAGCTCGTCCACGATCTCGGGCGAGAGCGAGCGCGGCGGCAGGGAGCAGGCCGAATCGCCGGAATGGATGCCGGCCTCCTCGATGTGCTCCATGATGCCGGCGATGAACACGTCCTTGCCGTCGCAGACCGCGTCGACATCGACCTCGACCGCGTCCGACAGGTAGCGGTCGAACAGGAGCGGGTTCTTGCCCAGCACCGTGTTGATCTGGCCGGTCTTGTCGTTCGGGTAGCGGGCCTTCACCTCGGAGGGGATCAGGCTCGGCAGCGTGTCGAGCAGGTAGTCGGCGAACTGCGTCTCGTCGCGGATGATCGCCATGGCGCGGCCGCCGAGCACGTAGCTCGGGCGGACCACGAAGGGCAGGCCGAGCGTCTCGGCCACCAGCCGGCTCTGCTCGACCGAGTAGGCGATGCCGTTCTTCGGCTGCTTCATCGCGAGCTTGTCGAGGAGCCGCTTGAACTGGTCCCGGTCCTCGGCGAGGTCGATCGCGTCGGGCGAGGTGCCGAGGATCGGCACGCCGGCGGCCTCGAGGGCGCGGGCGAGCTTCAGCGGGGTCTGGCCGCCGAACTGCACGATCACACCGTGCAGGGTGCCGGCCTGCCGCTCGGTCTCGATGATCTCCAGCACGTCCTCGGCGGTCAGCGGCTCGAAGTAGAGCCGGTCCGAGGTGTCGTAGTCGGTCGAGACCGTCTCCGGGTTGCAGTTGACCATGATGGTCTCGTAGCCGGCGTCCGACAGCGCGAAGCAGGCGTGGCAGCAGCAATAGTCGAACTCGATGCCCTGGCCGATCCGGTTCGGGCCGCCGCCGAGGATCACGACCTTCTTGCGATCCGAGGGCTCCGCCTCGTCCACGACCGCGCCCGCGAACGGCGCAACGTAGGTCGAGTACATGTAGGCGGTGGGCGACTTGAACTCGGCCGCGCAGGTGTCGATCCGCTTGTAGACCGGGCGCACCGCCAGGGCACGCCGGGCCGCGCTGACGGCGGCCTCGTCGGTTTTGGCCAGCACCGCGAGGCGGGCGTCCGAGAAACCGGCGGCCTTGAGCTGGCGGAAGGCGCCGGCCGTCTTCGGCAGGCCGTGGGCCTTCACGCGGTTCTCAAGGTCGATGATCGCCTGGAGCTGCTCGAGGAACCACGGGTCGATCTTGCAGGAGGCGTAGACCTGCTCGTGGCTCACGCCGAGCCGCAGGGCCTGCGCGACCTTGAGCAGCCGATCCGGGGTCGGGGTGCCGATCGCCGCCTTGATGGCGTTGTGGTCGTCGCCCTTGCCCAACCCCTCGATCTCGATGTCGTCGAGGCCGGTCAGGCCGGTCTCGAGCGAGCGGAGGGCCTTCTGGAGCGATTCGGCGAAGCAGCGGCCGATCGCCATGGCCTCGCCGACCGACTTCATCGCGGTGGTCAGCGTCGGCTCGGCGCCCGGGAATTTCTCGAAGGCGAAGCGGGGGATCTTGGTGACGACGTAGTCGATCGTCGGCTCGAACGAGGCCGGAGTCGCGCCGCCGGTGATGTCGTTGGCGATCTCGTCCAGCGTGTAGCCGACCGCCAGCTTGGCTGCGACCTTGGCGATTGGGAAGCCGGTGGCCTTGGAGGCGAGCGCCGAGGAGCGCGAGACGCGCGGGTTCATCTCGATCACGATCATGCGCCCGTTCTCGGGGTTGATCGCGAACTGCACGTTGGAGCCGCCGGTCTCGACGCCGATCTCGCGGAGCACCGCCAGGGACGCGTCGCGCATCACCTGGTATTCCTTGTCGGTGAGCGTCAGCGCCGGGGCGACGGTGATCGAATCGCCCGTGTGCACGCCCATCGGGTCGATGTTCTCGATCGAGCAGACGATGATGCAGTTGTCGTTCTTATCGCGAACGACCTCCATCTCGTACTCCTTCCACCCGAGCACGCTCTCCTCGATCAGCACCTCGTTGGTCGGCGACGCGTCGATGCCGCGCTCGACGATGTCGAGGAACTCCTCGCGGTTGTAGGCAATGCCGCCGCCGGTGCCGCCCATGGTGAAGGACGGGCGGATGATCGCCGGCAGGCCGACCTCGGCCAGCGCGATCAGCGCCTGACCGATGGCGTGCTCGCCGTAGCGCTTGCGCCGCTCGGTCTCGCCCGCGGCCCAGCTCTTCTCGTAGGCCGCCAGCGCGGTCTGGCGCGCCGCCGGATCGCTGTTCGCCGCCTCGATCCTGGCAATCTCGGCCAGGTAGGCCTGACGGTCCGCCTTCTTGGCGGCGGACGCGTTGGCGAGCGCCGATTTCGGGGTGTCGAGCCCGATCTTGGTCATGGCGTCGCGGAACAGGCTCCGGTCCTCGGCCTTGTCGATGGCCTCGGCGGTGGCGCCAATCATCTGCACGCCGTATTTCGCGAGCACGCCCATCTTCTGCAGCGACAGGGCGCAGTTAAGCGCCGTCTGGCCGCCCATCGTGGGCAGGATCGCGTCGGGGCGCTCCTTCTCGATGATCTTGGCGACGATCTCCGGGGTGATCGGCTCGACGTAGGTCGCGTCCGCCATGTCCGGGTCGGTCATGATGGTCGCGGGGTTCGAGTTCACCAGGACGATGCGGTAGCCCTCCTCGCGGAGCGCCTTGCAGGCCTGGGTGCCGGAATAATCGAACTCGCAGGCCTGTCCGATGATGATCGGACCCGCACCGATGATCAGGATCGAGGAGATGTCGGTGCGTTTGGGCATCGTGGGCCTTCTCAGGCCAAGCGCGCCCGATCGGGCACGGCTCGAGTGAGCCCTGCTCCCGGACGCGCGTGGCGGGAATGTCGTTGAGCCCCGCGTTTACACGGGCGACGGGCGCATTGGAAGGCCGGGACAACCGCGCAGTCTGGCCGCGCGCCCGGCGCATCGATGCGGCACCGATCCTTCGATTTGGAGGATTTACAAATTCTCACAAGACTTCATCGATTTCTTGCAGGAAATCGACGCCGGACCTTAAGCTCCGATGGGTCGGCCAGCGCGCCGATCGACATCATCATCGTTCGAGACCGAAAATGCCCAGGCCAGCGACACTCTTCGCGATACTTCTGATCGGCCCGATGACGGGCGCGAACGCTTCGGAGGTCGCCATCAAGACCTTGAACAGCGGTCCGGGCGGGATGATGGTCTTCGACCCGGCCTTCGTGAAAATCCAGCCCGGCGACACGGTGCGGTTCGTGCCGGCCGACAAGGGTCACAATGCCGAGCTGATCAAGGGGATGGCGCCCGAGGGCGCGGCGCCGTTCAAGACGGTGGTCGGCAAGGAGGAGGCCGTGACCTTCGACAAGCCCGGCCTCTACGGCATCAAGTGCTCGCCGCACTACATCATGGGGATGGTCGGCCTCGTCCAGGTCGGCGACAAGCCCGAGAACCTGGAGGCGGCCCGGGCGGTGCCGCAGAACAAGCTGGCCGCCAAGCGGTTCGAGCCGCTGTTCGAGAAAGTTCAGTAGGCGCCGGGGCGGCTCTGGCCGCCCCGATCCGTCTCAGAAGCCGGCGTGGAGCGCGGCGACCGCCCGGTCGATCGAGAGGTAGAAAACCCCGAAGGCCACCAATGCGGCGGCCGCGAACTCCACGGCGACGTTCGAAAGCGTCTGCGCGCGCCGCAGGGCCTCGCGGCCGAAATAGACCGAGACCCAGGCGAGGGCGAGGACCGCCGGCATGGCGAAGAGGTAGGACACCGTGCTCTCGACGCGGTCGAATCCGCCGGTCGGATCGATCAGCGCCCGGATGTTGCGCACCCAGGGGGCGTAGACGGCGGCGTAGAGGGCGGTCAGCCAGGACAGGCCCGCGGCGACGCCGAGATGGAAGGTGAAGCTGCGGTGCAGGCGGGAGAAATCGTCGCGCGCCTCGTCGATGGTCATCCGGCAATCCCCTGCGACGGGCCGCCGTCGCCGGGCGCGGATGCGCCGCCGTTCAGGGGCCGTCGTGGGCTCCCTTAAGCCGTCCGATCTGGCGGATTTTATGGCCCCGCCGCGGCCCGATTGGGGTCGGGACGCAGGACTGAAAGGCCGCGCGCCGCGGCTCCGCCGCGCTCGCGAAGACGACGCGTCAGGCGCGCTTGGGCTCACCCGAGCGCATCAGCGTCACGAAACGCTCGAAGAGGTAGTGGCTGTCGCGCGGGCCGGGGGAGGCCTCCGGGTGGTGCTGCACCGAGAAGGCCGGGCGGTCGGTGAGGGTCAGGCCGCAATTCGAGCCGTCGAACAGCGACACGTGGGTCTCCACGGCCGTCTCCGGCAGGCTGTCCGGGTCCACCGCGAAGCCGTGGTTCATCGACACGATCTCGACCTTTCCGGTGGTCTTGTCCTTCACCGGGTGGTTCGCGCCGTGGTGGCCCTGACTCATCTTCACGGTCCGGCCGCCGAGGGCGAGACCCATGAGCTGGTGGCCGAGGCAGATGCCGAAGGTCGGCACCTTCTGGTCCAAGAGCTTGCGAATCACCGGGACCGCGTAGGCGCCGGTGGCGGCCGGGTCGCCGGGGCCGTTCGACAGGAACACGCCGTCCGGCTTCAGCGCCAGGATCTCCTCGGCCGTCGTGGTGGCCGGCACGACGGTGACGTCGCAGCCGGCCTGGGCGAGGAGGCGCAGGATGTTGCGCTTCACGCCGTAATCGATGGCCACGACCCTGAGGCCCTCGCCGGGTGCGCGCGTGCCGTAGCCGTTACCGAGCGCCCAGACGGTCTCGGACCATTCCGACGGCGCGCGGCTCGTCACCGGCGGAACGAGGTCCAGCCCCTCCATCGGCGCGAGGGCCGCCGCGCGGGCCTTGAGGGCCTCGCGGTCGAAATTGCCCTGGGGATCGTTGGCGATCACGGCGTTGAGCATGCCCTGGTCGCGGATGCGGGCCGTGAGCGCCCGGGTGTCGACGCCCGTGATGCCGACGATGCCGCGCGCCCTGAGCCACCCGTCGAGGTGCGACGAGGACCGCCAGTTCGACGGATTCGTCACCGCCGAGGCGATGACGGTGCCGCGGACGCCCGAGGCCGGTGCCGCATCCAAGCTCTCCAGATCCTCGTCGTTGGTGCCGACATTGCCGATATGCGGGAAGGTGAAGGTGACGATCTGGCCGGCATAGGACGGGTCCGTCAGGATCTCCTGGTAACCGGTCATCGCGGTGTTGAAGCAGACCTCGCCGTCGGCCACGCCCGTCTGGCCGATGCCGAATCCCTCCAAGATGGTGCCGTCCGCCAGCACCAGCAGGGCCGTCGCGACGGGCTCGGCCCAGGGCTCGGGAGCCTGGGGCTCGGGGGCATGCGCGGCGGCGTCTTGCAGCATGGGCTGAGTCTCGCTTATGTCCGGCCGAAGGCGGGCGCCGGGTTGCGGCGCTCTCGGCTTGCGGCATGATCGTGTGCGGCGCTCTTAGCGAGCGGCCCGCGATGGGGTCAATGTGGCTCCGCTGCCGGCAGGGCTCAACACCCGCAAATCGCAGGCCAGCCCCCCGCTTCGACCGTTGGAAGGTTCATCGAGATGCTGCGCGCGCGCTTCACCACCGAGATGAAGGAGGCCATGAAGGCCGGCGACAAGGAGCGGCTGGCGACCGTCCGGATGATTCAGGCCGCCCTGAAAGACCGGGACATCGAGGCCCGCGGCAACGGCAAGGAGCCGATCTCCGATGAGGAGATCCTGTCGCTGCTCCAGAAGATGATCAAGCAGCGCACCGAATCGGCCGCGGTCTACGAGCAGGGCGGCCGGCCGGAACTCGCCGCCAACGAGCGCGCCGAGATCGCCATCGTCGAGACGTTCCTGCCGAAGCAGATGGACGAGACCGAGACGAAGGCCGCGGTCGAGGCGGCGATCCTCGAGACCGGCGCGGCCGGCCCGAAGGACATGGGCAAGGTGATCGCCGCCCTGAAGGGCACCTTTGCGGGCCGCATGGATTTCGGCAAGGCGAGCGGCCTGGTGAAGGCCGCGCTGGCGGCGAAGGGCTGAACCTCTCCCCGCAATCCTCCATCGGATTCCGGCCGTGTGAGGGACTCGGTCACGCCTCTCGCGCTATAGGAGCGGGTTCACGCAACCCGTCCCAGGCCCCGTGCGCTATCCGCCCCACATCCTGGAAGAGATCCGTTCCCGGCTGCCGGCCTCGTCGGTGGTCGGCCGCCGCGTGCAGTTGAAGAAAGCCGGACGCGAGTGGCGCGGCCTGTCGCCGTTCAACGCCGAGAAGACGCCGTCCTTCTACGTGAACGATCAGAAGCAGTTCTACCACTGCTTCTCGTCCTCCAAGCACGGGGACATCTTCACCTTCCTGATGGAGACGGAGGGCCTCAGCTTCCCCGAGGCGGTCGAGCGGCTGGCGGGCGAGGCCGGCGTCAGCCTGCCGGCGCCCACCGAGGACAACCGGGCCAGCGAGCAGAAGCGGGCCGGGGCGATCGAGGTCATGGAGATGGCCGCGCGCTGGTTCGAGGAGCGCCTGCGATCCGGCCAGGGCAGCGAGGCCCGCGCCTATCTCGAGCGGCGCGGGTTGCGGGACGAGACGCAGCGCGCCTTCCGCCTCGGCTACGCCCCGGGCGAGCGCTACGCCCTGCGCGACCACCTCGCCGGGCAGGGGGTCGAGAAGGCGCTGATGGTCGAACTCGGCCTGCTCGCGGCTGGGGAGGGGGTCTCCGTCCCCTACGACTATTTCCGCGACCGGGTGATGTTCCCGATCACCGACACCCGCGGCCGGGTCGTGGCCTTCGGCGGCCGGGCGCTCGCCAAAGAGGTGCGCGCCAAGTACCTCAACTCGCCGGAGACGCCGCTCTTCCACAAGGGCCGGACGCTCTACAACCTGCACGGCGCCCGCAAGGCCGCGCATGATCGCGGCTCGATCATCGCGGTGGAGGGCTACGTCGACGTCATCGCCATGATGCTCGCGGGCCATCCCGAGACGGTGGCGCCGCTGGGCACCGCTCTCACCGAGGACCAGCTCGGGCTGCTCTGGCGCCACGCCGACGAGCCGATCCTGTGCTTCGACGGTGACAAGGCCGGCCAGCGGGCGGCCTTCCGGGCCCTCGACATCGCGCTGCCGATCCTCGAGCCCGGCCGCTCGCTGCGGATCGCGCTGCTGCCGGGCGGCCAGGATCCGGACGACCTGCTGCGCTCGGGCGGCCCGACGGCCATCGACCAGGTGCTCGCGGCCGCGCTTCCCCTCTCGGAGCTGCTGTGGCGGCGCGCCCTCGAGGCGGGACCGGTCGACACGCCGGAGCGCCGCGCCGGCCTGACCCAGACCCTGCGCACCACCGTCGCGACGATTCGCGACGAGACCGTGCGGCGCTACTATCGCGACGATGTCGAGGAGCGCCTGCGCGGCCTGTCGCCCCGCGCCAACCGCGCCGCCGGCGCGGCCCCGCGCGGGCGCCAGCGCTTCGCCCGGCCCGGCGAGCCCGTCTCGCCGCGCATCACCGGGAGCCCGAGTCCCTCGGTGACGGCCTCGGCGGGCTTCACGGGCGCCGCCCCGGTGCGCGAGGCGGTGATCGTCGGCACCCTGCTGGCCCATCCCGAGATGATGGCGGAGTTCGGCGAGGAGGCGGCCGAGCTCGACTTCGCCGATCCCGACGCCCGGGCGCTGCTGTCGGTCCTGCTGGCCTGCGCGGCCGAGGACGAGGACACGGCGCCCGAGGTGTTGCAGAACCGCATCAATCGCGCCGGACTCACAGGGGCGGCCGATCGAATCCTCGCCCTGGCCCGCTCGCGGGACCGCACGACCCTGGCCCCGCACGCCGATCCTGCCCACCGCGCAGACGCGCTCCGACAGGCGATGATCTTGCACCGGCAGGCAGGAGCGCTACATAGCGAACTTCGCGAAGCACGGCAGGCGTTTGAGGACGATCCGACCGATGCCGGGTGGGCATGGCTCTGCGAAGTGAAGGCGAGGCTGGAAACCGTCATCGCCGCCGAGGCGGAGGCCGATGCACCGGTGTCGAGCGACTCGACGGCCGTGTGATGCCTGTGTCATGGCGGTGGCGGGGTGACGTGTCCCGCCATAGTTAACAATCGGTCAAGCCTCGAGCTTGCATACGGAAACCGACGACTCACGGCGACCGGAGCGATCTGGCGCCGATCTCATACAGCGGCGCCGACGGCGTGGACCGGCCTCATCGGGGCCTCCGCTACGCGCCGCGTGCGAAACAATAGGCTGATCATGGCGACGAAGGCAACGGAACGGGACGAGACGGACGCTGCCCCCGAGCAGCAGACCGACGGGCCGCTCCTCGACCTGACGGATGCTTCGGTCAAGCGGATGGTCAAGCTCGCCAAGAAGCGCGGCTACGTGACCTACGAAGAGGTCAACGAGGTCCTGCCCGAGGGGCAGTCCGATCCGGACCAGCTCGAGGACGTGCTCTCGCAGCTCTCCGAGATGGGCATCAACGTCGTCGAGGCCGAGGAGACCGACGAGGCCGCGGGCGAGAAGGCCGCGGACGGCGAGGAGGAGGAGGCCGAAGGCGGCGAGGTCGCCGAGGTCGCGCCGGCGCGCGCCGTCGCGGTCGCCACGACCACCAAGGAGCCGACCGACCGCACCGACGATCCGGTGCGCATGTACCTGCGCGAGATGGGCTCGGTGGAGCTCCTGTCCCGCGAGGGCGAGATCGCCATCGCCAAGCGCATCGAGGCCGGCCGCGAGGCGATGATCGCGGGCCTCTGCGAGAGCCCGCTGACCTTCCAGGCGATCATCATCTGGCGGGACGAGCTCGTGGAGGGCAAGGTCCTCCTGCGCGACATCATCGACCTCGAGGCGACCTACGCGGGCCCGGACGGCAAGAACGCGCCGCAGATCGCCGAGGGCGAGGATGGCGGGGACGATGCGGAGCCGCCCGCGCCGCCGGAGGGTGGCGACGACGAGGACGACCTCGAGAACAACGTCTCGCTCGCCGCCATGGAGGCGGAGATCAAGCCGCGGGTCCTCGAGACCTTCGACGCGATCGCCGCGAACTACCGCAAGCTGCGCAAGTTCCAGATCGAGGGCACCGAGCGCAAGGCCGCCGGCGAGCAGAACACCCCGGCCCAGAATCAGAAGCAGATCGAGCTGAAGGACATCGTCGTCGCCGACGTGAAGTCCCTGTCTCTGAACAACAACCGCATCGAGGCGCTGGTCGGCCAGCTCTACTCGATCAACAAGCAGCTGATCGGCCACGAGGGCCGGCTGATGCGCTTCGCCGAGAGCCACGGCGTGGCCCGCGACGAGTTTCTGCGCCACTACCAGGGCTACGAGCTCGATCCGAACTGGATGGAGCGCGTCGGTACGCTCGGCGGCAAGGGCTGGAAGAACCTGGTCGAGCGCGGCTCGAGGCAGGTGGCGGAGCTGCGCGCGCAGATCCTCGACCTCGCCTCGGAGACGGGCCTGGAGATCGGCGAGTACCGCCGCATCGTCAACATGGTCCAGAAGGGCGAGCGCGAGGCCCGGCAGGCCAAGAAGGAGATGATCGAGGCGAACCTGCGCCTCGTGATCTCGATCGCCAAGAAGTACACGAACCGCGGCCTGCAATTCCTGGATCTGATCCAGGAGGGCAACATCGGCCTGATGAAGGCGGTCGACAAGTTCGAGTACCGCCGCGGCTACAAGTTCTCGACCTACGCCACGTGGTGGATCCGGCAGGCGATCACCCGTTCGATCGCCGACCAGGCCCGGACCATCCGCATCCCGGTGCACATGATCGAGACGATCAACAAGATCGTCCGCACGTCGCGTCAGATGCTGCACGAGATCGGCCGCGAGCCGACCCCGGAGGAGCTGGCCGAGAAGCTGGCCATGCCGCTGGAGAAGGTCCGCAAGGTCCTGAAGATCGCCAAGGAGCCGATCTCCCTCGAGACGCCTATCGGCGACGAGGAGGACAGCCACCTCGGCGACTTCATCGAGGACAAGAACGTCGTCCTGCCGATCGACGCGGCGATCCAGTCGAACCTGCGCGAGACCACGACGCGGGTCCTCGCCTCGCTCACGCCCCGCGAGGAGCGCGTGCTGCGCATGCGCTTCGGCATCGGCATGAACACCGACCACACCCTGGAGGAAGTCGGCCAGCAGTTCTCGGTGACCCGCGAGCGCATCCGCCAGATCGAGGCGAAGGCGCTGCGTAAGCTCAAGCATCCCTCGCGCAGCCGGAAGCTCAGGAGCTTCCTGGACAACTGAGCCCGCGCCGCGGACCGCGCGGCGCTTCCCCGTCGCCCGCGTTGCCTCGGTGCCGCGCGGCATCCAGTCTGGCGCCATGCTCGAACGCCGCCCGCCAACGCCCGGATCCCCGACGGCCTTCGCGGACGGCTCGGAGGCCGACGACGTGCCCTTCGGCGCGCTCCAGCCCTCCGTGGGCATCCGCGACTGGCTTCTCGGCGAGGGCGCGCGGATGCCCAACGCCGAGGAGATGCTGGCCGGGCTCGCCGAGCGCCTGATCGCGATCGGCGTGCCGGTGGACCGGGCCTCCACGGCGATCGACACCCTGCACTCGGAATATGCCGGCGTCGGCCGCATCTGGACGCGGGACGGCGGCACCACCGTGCGGCTGTTCCCCCACGGGGCCCGCTCGACGGACGCGTACCTCAACAGCCCGTTCCACACGGTCCACGAGACCGGCGAGTGGCTGATCCTCGACCTGTCGAAGACTCCGGACGACGCCTACGCGATCGTTCCCGACCTGAAGGCCGGCGGCTACACCCACTACGTCGTGGCGCCCCTGTTCTTCACGAACGGCACGCAGAACGGCATCACCTTCGCCACGCGGGCCCCCGAGGGGTTCCGGGACGACGACATCGCGATCCTCCGCTTCGTCATGCCGGCGCTGGCGGCCGTGATGGAGATGCGCGTCCTCAACAAGCAGCTCGACCACGTGCTCCGGCTCTATGTCGGCGACGAGCCGCACCGGGCGATCCTGGCCGGCGACATCCGCCGCGGGCAGGTGACCCGGATCCGCTCGGCGATCCTGTTCGCCGACATGCGCGACTACACCCGCACCACCGCCGACATGACGCCGGAGGAGGCGGTGGGCCTGCTCAACGTGTTCTTCGACTGCCTCGTGCCGCCGATCGAGCGTGAGGGCGGCGAGGTCCTCAAGTATCTCGGCGACGGCCTGCTGGCGATCTTCCGGGAAACCGGCGACGATCTGGGCGGCGCGGCCAAGGGCGCGCTCACGGCGGCCCAGCACGCCCTGGCGGCCCTCGACGAGGCGAACGCCCTGCACCAGTTCCCTGTGCCGGTGGCCGCCGGCATCGCGCTCCACCACGGCGAGGCCGCCTACGGCAATGTCGGGTCCGGCTCACGCCTCGACTTCACGGTGATCGGCCGCGACGTGAACCTCGCGAGCCGCATCGCGCAGCTGAACCGCGCCCTCGGCGAGCCGCTGCTGATGTCGAAGCCCTTCGTGGACTTCCTCTGGGGAGACCCGATCCCAATGGGAGAGCACCGGCTCAACGGCTTCGACGAGCCCATGGCGGTGTTCCGGCCGAAATTCCTGCGGCCGCGCAAGTCCAGCTGAGCGGCCCTCCGATCGGACCCGACGTCACGCGGCGCTCGCGGAGATCCGCCGCGATCTGAGGCTCGCGGGCGATCCGCGCGCGGTGCGTGTCACCACGTCGGCACGAACGGCAGAGCGTAGGGTGTGTGCCGGCAACCCCAGACCGGATCGATCATCTGCGCCATCACGTCCCGGGCCAGGGCGCCGGCGCGTATGGCGACCTCCCGCGGGACATGCGCTCGCTCGAGGATCTTCAGGCAGGCATGTCCGCAGGCGCTGAACTGGCCGCTGTGGTACGCGTTGAGGGCGAACTCGTCGAGCAAACCGTACTCGTAGACCCACGGGTTCAGGGAGATGCCCTCGCTCGGAAGCTCGAGAGCCAAGCCCGCCTCGGCGTAACGATAGCCTTCCGCGAACCGCTTCCTCAGCCTGCAGAATCGGCTGGCCCCGTGGCGCGCCTCCGCCCGTCCCGGACGGATTGCGGTGGCGCGCTCGTAGAGCTGCAGCACCCTGTCCTCCGGCTCGTCGAGGCGCTCCGCGTTCACCGCGGCCATCAGCAGGTTGAAATAGACCTCCTCGTCCCATCCGCCGAGATCGGCCCGCTTCAGGAAGCAGGCGAGCGCTTTCCGGTACTCGCCGGCGGCGTCGTAGGTGGTGCCGAGGTACATCGTGTACCGGGCGATCATGAAGGGGTCCGTCTCGACCGCCAGCGCCTTCTCGAGGACGGCGATATCCCGCGCGTCCGCCGTCGCGTCGCGGTGGCGGGCACCGTCGTCGCCCCGACGCATCGCGAGGGGGAGGATCGGTGTCTCTGTCACGCCGGGGCAGCTGAGGAATTCGTGCAGGACGCCCCGGTAACGCCAGTTCTCCCGGGTGCTGACCAGCTGGTTGCGCCAGTACCGCGTGTGCGCGTCGATGATCTCGAACCGATAGCCGGGCGCACGCAGCGTCGGCATCGTGAAGTCCGCCGGGATGATCAGCTCATCGTCGGCGTCGATGATCAATGCGTACTGCGCGTGACGCCGCGCGAGTTTCAAGGCCTCGTTCCGGTTGAAGGCGAAATCAACCCAGGGGCGCTCGACCAGGGCACCCGGTATGTCCGCGAGCGCGGCACGGACGACATCCTGGGTTCCATCCGTCGAGCCGGTATCGACGACGATCCAATGATCGATGATCGGACGAACAGAATCGAGGCAACGCCGGATAACGTGGGCCTCGTCCTTCACGATCATGGACAAACAGATCTTCGATCCGCGATTCTTCATACCGAAGCCGTCCCATCGTGCGCTCACGTGTCGGATGCGCAGTCATGAACGCTCCTAGCATTGCCGGAATGCGCTGACAAAACAAACATATCTTCCGGCAAAATTTGGATTAAATATCTGAAACTACATATAATCGGCCAGTTATATATAAATACTCCGGCTCACGGTCTTATGACTGCAAATACCCGCGACCGACAGACTGATCGAGCGGATCAGGAGACACCCGCCATCGGGCTGGCACGAGGCCCGAACGCCGTAGGTCATCGGCGCGGGCGTTGGGCCCGCAGCCGATCCCCTGGTGCAGGCCCGGGGGATCCCCACAGGCGCGCCTCGGCCAGACAGATCAGCGTCGATCTCCGGCCGCTTCAGCCCCTGAGCGTCATCGTGCTGCCAGAGATGCCGAAATCGCGCAGACGCCTGAGGAACGACATGCCCAGCAGGCTCGTCGACAGGAGCCCGCGCGGGATCACGACCGCATCGACGTCCCGCACCGTGATCGATCCGATCTGCACGATGGCGATCCGGATCGGCGCCACGCGGACTGTGCCGTTCGCGGTGTTCCAGACGCGGGTGAAATCGGTCGGAGTGACCCGGATCCCGATCCGCGCGGCATCCTCCTCGGAGAACGCGCAGGCGCTCGCTCCCGTATCGACCATCATCGGCAGCGAGCGGCCGTCCAGCAGCGCGTTGACGAAGAAGTGGCCGTTGCGCCCGGCCTGGAGAGCCACGCCGGCGGCGTCGACTGCGGGAACGGGCTCCGGCGGCGGCGTGACGGCGAGGGCCACCGGCGCCGGCCTCATGCCGTCGCGCAGCTTCAAGGCGGCCGTGACACCGAGGAAGCCGAGCAGGCAGATCAATAGGATTGCGCGCACGCGAGTCCGCCCGTGACGTGGAGTGCCGGCGACCGGAGACGTTCCGGAATCCCGGTGATGAGATGCCAGACCGGTGAAGGGATGGTGCGCGATCGCGGTCGCCGCCGCGGCGCGCGCGCCGATTCCGCTCCGCTTGGTGTCCAGATCGTCACCGGGATCCGCGGATTGTCGCGGGAACGACTGGATGCTCGCGGCGCGGGGTTGACCGGCAGCGGCCGGGGAGCCACATCTGCGTCTGTTCCAGGGAGATCCCCGGCAAGGGGCTGAGAAACCGCTGGCACGTCCGTCAGGACCTGCGGCGCGGAAATCCTTCGAACCTGATCCGGCTCATACCGGCGTAGGGATTGGACCGCGGCCGCCTGAAAGGCAGGCCACAGCTTCTCACCGAAGCGCACGGCCCGATCTCCGCGACGGCAATCCGCGGAGATGATTGTGCCCCTCGACCGACCCGCCTCACCGATCGGCCGCCGCCGCAACCCGGACGGCAGCGTCGCGCCGGCGACCCTTCCGGCGCGAACGGACGTCGCCGTGGTCGGCGGCGGGCTGATCGGGCTGTCGATCGCGTGGCGCCTCGCCCGGGCCGGCCGCGCCGTGACGGTGCTGGAGCGGGACACGATCGGGGCGGGCGCGAGCCTCGCGGCCACCGGCATGCTGGCCCCCGCCGCCGAGCACGAGCCGGGCTCCGATCCGCTGCTGCCGCTCGCCCTGGACTCGCTGCGGCTCTGGCCCGCGTTCCGCGACGCCCTGGAGGCCGCGTCCGGCCGGGCGATCGACTACCGCGCCGACGGCACCCTGGTGCTGGCGGTCGGCCGCGACGAGGTCGAGCGCCTGCGCTTCCGCTTCGACCTTCAGCGCCGCTCGGGGCTCGAGGCCACGTGGCTGCCGGGCAGCGAGGTCCGGCGCCTGGAGCCGGGCCTGCGCCCCTCCGTCACCGCCGGGATCCACTGCCCGCTCGACCATCAGGTCGATCCCCGTCTGGTCATGGACGCCCTTACCGAGGCCTGCCGCCGCGCCGGCGCGATCCTGGTTGAGCGGACCCCCGTCACCGCCCTGGACTGGTCGGGCGGCCGCGTGACCGGGATCCGCGCCGGCGACCGCGTCGTCGCGGCCGAGACCGTCGTCCTCGCCTCCGGCGCCTGGAGCGGGGAGGGCGGCCTGCTGCCCGACGCGCTCGCCCTTCCGGTCCGCCCGCTGAAGGGCCAGTCCCTGGCCCTGCGCACCACCGCCCGGACCGGTACCCTGGCGTGGATGGTCTGGACCGAGCAGGTCCACATGGCCCCGAAGAGCGACGGCCAGCTCGTCGTGGGCGCGACCGTGGAGGATTGCGGCTTCCGTCCCGGCGTCACCGCGGGCGGGCTCTACGCCCTGCTGGAGGGCGCCCGCCGGGTGCTGCCCGGCATCGAGGAGATGGAGGTGGAGGCTGTGTGGAGCGGCTACCGACCGACCTCGGACGACGACGCACCGATCCTCGACGCGATCGCCCCTGGCCTCGTCGCCGCCACCGGGCATCACCGCAACGGCTACCTGCTCGCCCCGGTCACCGCCGACGCGATCGCCGCGCTGGTGCTGCGCGGCGCGCTGCCGGAGGTGGCGCGTCCCTTCACCCGCGCGCGCTTCGGCCAGCCGGAAGCGCTGAGGGCCTCGGCATGAAACTCCTCGTCAACGGTGAGCCGCGCGAGTGCGCGGTCGAGACGGTGGACGCCCTGTTCCGCCTGGAGGCGGAGGAGAGCGGCATCGAGAGCCCGCAGGGCGTCGCCATCGCGCTGAACGGCCGCGTTCTGCGCCGCCGGGACTGGGGCGAGACACCGGTCGCGGAGGGCGACCGGGTCGAGATCGTCCGCGCCATGCAGGGAGGTTGAGCATGGACCAGAGTCACTTGCCGCCGCGCCCCGAGGGCGGGGATGACAGCCTGACCATCGCCGGGGTGAGGCTGTCGTCCCGGCTGTTCATCGGCACCGCCGGCTACCCGACGCAGGCGATCATGCGCGACGCCGTCGCGGCGAGCGGCGCCGACGTGGTCACCGCCTCGATCCGCCGGGTCTCGCTCCAGGGCCACGGCTCGGACACGGTCAAGATCCTGAAGGGCAAGCGCTTCCTGCCGAATACCGCCGGCTGCGAGACGGCCCGGGACGCGATCATGACCGCCGAGCTCGCCCGCGAGGCGCTCGACACCAACTGGATCAAGGTCGAGGTGATCGGCGACCGGGAGACGCTCTACCCGGACGTGATGGAGCTGATCGAGGCCTGCCGCCATCTCGTGGATGACGGCTTCGTCGTGCTGCCCTACTGCAACGACGACCCGATCGTGTGCCAGCGCCTGGAGGATCTCGGCTGCGCCGCCGTGATGCCCATGGGCTCGCTGATCGGCTCCGGCATGGGGGTGGCCAACCCGGCCAACCTGGAGCTGATCTGCCGCCGGGCGACAGTGCCGGTGGTGGTCGATGCCGGGATCGGCACCGCCTCGGACGCGGTAATCGCCATGGAACTCGGCGCCTCCGCCTGCCTGATCAACACCGCGATCGCCAAGGCCGACGATCCGGTGCGGATGGCCCGCGCCATGGGCCGGGCCGTGGAGGCCGGGCGCGACGCGCACCGCGCCGGGCGAATCCCCCGCCGCGGCCGGGCCGAGCCGTCGAGCCCGCAGCTCGGCCTCGTCGGCTCGTGAGGGCGCTGCCGTCGCCGCTGCTCGCGGTGACGGACCGGCACGGGCATCCGCGGCCCCTCGTCGAGACCGTCCAGGCGGTCCTCGACGGCGGCGGGCGCTGGATCTGGTTCCGCGACCGGGACCTGGAGGCGGATGCCCGCCTGCGCCTCGGCGCGCGCGTGGCCGAGCGCGTGCGGGCCGCGAACGGCGTCCTGACGATCGGAGGCGATGTCGCGCTCGCGCGCGCCCTCGGTGCCGACGGCGTGCATCTCGGCGGCGGCTCGGGACCGGAGGCGATCGCGGCGGCGCGGGCCACCCTGGGCGCGGCTGCGCTCATCGGCGTTTCCGCGCACGCGCCGCGTGAGGCCGCGGCCGCCGCGCGGGCCGGCGCCGACTACGTGACCCTCAGCCCCATCTTCACGACCACGAGCAAGCCCGGTTACGGACCGGCTCTCGGACCGGAGGGCCTCGCCGCCGCACGCGCGGTGGGCCTGCCGATCGTGGCCCTGGGCGGTGTCGGTCCGGAGGTGATCGGGGCCTGTCGCGCGGCGGGGGCTGCGGGCTTCGCCGTCATGGGTGGCCCGATGCGCGCCCTGGATCCGGCCGACGCGACCCGGGCACTCCTCGAGGCCTGGGGCGCAGCGGAGTCTTCAGCAGCTCGGACAGCCACGTAGAAATCTGCCCCCGTCCCGGCGAGCGCAGCGGAGCAAGACGGCCGATGCTGTGGTTGCCCTAGGCGTTGGACGGTCCGTAGGGCGGGCGCGGGATCGCCCGGTGCGCCGCGCGCAGCGCCGCCGACCAGCGCTCGCGCAGATCGTGGAAGTAGCCCTCGCCGGCCTCGATCCGGTGGTTCACCTCGAGCGTCAGCGCGTTCCGGCGGGCGACCGCGATGTCGATCGGCAGGCCGACGCCCAGATTCGACCGCATGGTCGAATCCATCGAGACCAGGCTCACCTTGAGGGCGTCGTAGAGGTCGGTCGTGTACTTCACGGCGCGGTCGAGGATTGGCTTGCCGTACTTGTGCTCACCGATCTGGAGGAACGGCGCGTCGGTGCTGCACTCGATGAAATTGCCGGCGGAGTAGATCAGGTACAGCCGCATCTCGCCGGTGCCGATCTGGCCGCCGAACAGCAGCGAGATCGAGAACCGGATATTGGCCGCCTCGAACCCGTCCTTCTCGATGGCGCGCACCCGCCGGATGGCCCGGCCGATCAGCTGCGCCGCCTGGAACATCGTCGGCGCCTCGACGAGCTTCTGCGGCGGCTCACCCTCCTCCTCGCCGGGCACGCCCTCCTGGAGCAGGCTGAGCACCGACTGGGTGATCGAGAGGTTGCCCGCGGAGGCGAGCATCATCACCCGCTCGCCCGGCACGTTGAAATGGTGGAGCTTGCGGTAGGTCGAGATGTCGTCGAGCCCCGCATTGGTGCGGGTATCGGCGACCATGACCAGCCCTTCCTCCACCAGGACACCGACGCAGTAGGTCATCGTTTTCGGGCTCTCGTGCGGTCGGCGGACCGGGGTCGGGACGGTCAGGATTGAGCGGCGGCCCTGCCTTGCTCGACCCGGAGCTTCACGTCCAGTGTCTCGGTGCCACCGCCGGTCCGGCTGCCGCGGATCGGCGCCGCCCCGAGATAGTCCAGGCCGGTGGCGACGCGGATGTAGTTGTCCGTCGGGCTGACATCGTAGCACGGGTCGAACGCCACCCAGCCGAGATCCGGCACCAGGGCCTCGACCCAGCCGTGGGGCGCCTCGACATCCGCCTGCCCGTCCTCCCGGGCCCGGTAGCCGGCGACGTAGCGCGCCGGGATGCCGATGTGGCGGGCGGCGGCGATGAGCACGTGGGCGAGATCCTGGCAGATCCCGCGGCCCGCCGCGAACGCCTTGCCGGCCGGCACCGCGCCGCTCGCGGGACCGGGCTCGTGGGCCACAGCACCGTGGACAGCCCCCATCAGCCGGTGGAGTCGGGCCAAGGTCGCACCGTCGTCCTCGGCGGCGACGCGCTCCGCGAAGGCGTGCAACTCCGGGCTCGCGGCGCACAGGTCCGTGTCGCGCAGGTAGAACTCGTCCGGCAGGCGCTCCACCGTGCCGCGCACGACGCCGTGCGTGTCGTCGGTGTCGACCTCGCCGGTGACCCGGATGGTCAGGGCGTCGGCCGGCTCGTCCGGGGTGAACCAGTGGACGACGTTGCCGAACCCGTCCTCGCGGGCGGTCAGCCGCCCGTCGACGGTGGTGTCGATCCGCCACCCGCGGACGTACTGCCCATCATGGTCGCGCGGCGTCAGCCGCAGGACCTGCACGAGCCCGCGGGCGGGCTGCTCGTACGTGTAGATGGTCTCGTGAACCACGCGGATGCGCATGCGCCGTCCTGTCCGTCCTGTTCAGCCGACCAGATACTGCTTCGCGATCGCCTCGCCCACCTTGTTGTTCTCGGCGATGAACGCCTCGACGAACTCGTGCAGCCCGGTGGCGAAGACCCGGTCGATATCCTCGCCCTCCAGCTTCGCCAACATGTTTCCGGCGAGGCGCTGGCTCGGGCCCCGGCGGCCGTAGGCGTCGGCGATCAGGTCGAGATACTCGACGATCACGCCGTAGCAGTTCGCGAAGGAGCGCGGCATCTGCTTGTTGAGCATCAGGAGGTCGGCCACCAGCAGCGGCTTGATGCTCTCCCGGTAGACCCAGTGGTAGGCGTTGAACGCCGACACTTCGCGCAGGATCGTGGTCCACTGGAAGTAGTCGAGGCTGCCGCCCACCGTCTCGTCGTGCGGCAGCAGGATCTGGTACTTCACGTCGAGGATGCGGGCGGTGTTGTCCGCCCGCTCGATCGCCGTGCCGAGCCGGGTGAACCAGAAGGCGTCGTTGCGCAGCATCGTCCGGAACGCCGAGCCGTCGAAGGTCAGCGAGACGGTCTTCACCCAGTCGAGGAAGCGGCCGAACTCGTCGCGGTTGAGGTCCTTGCCGGCGTAGTTGCGCAGTTCCAGCCACGCGCCGTTGATCGCGTCCCACATCTCGGTGGTGAGCGCCGTGCGGACCGAGCGGGCATTCTCGCGGGCCGCCTCGATGCAGGAGCGGATCGAGGACGGGTTGTGCGGGCTGAAGGCCAGGAAGTCGCAGACCGTGTCGGCGTTGACGGCGCTGTAATGGGTCTTGAACGCGTCGGGGTCACCGGCCGAGGCGAGGGCCGATTCCCACTCGTTGCTCCCGCCGCCGCCGTAGCTCGTCGGCAGAGACGCGAATCGGTGCGCCGCGTCGAGGATGCGGGCGACGAAGTCGGCGCGCTCGACGTAGCGGGAGAGCCAGAAGAGGTTGTCGGCAGTCCTGGAGAGCATCGGTCTTCAGCCAAGTCGTGCGGACCACGGTGTCCGCGCCTCGGAACGTCCGGATATCGCGGAGCTCAGGCGTCGAGCACCCAGGTATCCTTGGTGCCACCGCCCTGGCTGGAATTGACCACCAGGGAGCCTTCCTTCAGCGCCACCCGGGTCAGGCCGCCCGGAACGATGCGGATCTTGTCGGCCCCGCACAGCACGAAGGGCCGCAGGTCGACGTGGCGGGGCGCGACGCCCGAGGCCACGAAGGTCGGGCAGGTGGAGAGCGACAGGGTCGGCTGGGCGATGAACCCGTCCGGGGCGTGCTTGAGCTTCTTGGCGAAGTCGTCGAGCTCGCGCTTGCTGGCATGCGGCCCGACCAGCATCCCGTAGCCGCCCGAGCCGTTGACCTCCTTCACCACCAGGTCGGACAGGTTGTCCATCACGTACGCGAACGCGTCCTTCTCGCGGCACCGATAGGTCGGCACGTTGTGCAGGATCGGCTCCTCGCCGGTGAAGAACTTCACGATCTCCGGCATGTAGCTGTAAACCGCCTTGTCGTCCGAGATGCCGGTCCCAACCGCGTTGGCGAGGGTGACCGAACCGCGCTCGTAGGCGTTCATCAGGCCGGGCACGCCGAGCACCGAGTCCGGGCGGAAGACCAGCGGGTCGAGGAAGTCGTCGTCGAGGCGGCGGTAGATGACGTCGACCTTCCGCGGCCCCTCGGTGGTGCGCATGTAGACGACGTCGTCCTTGGTGAAGAGGTCGGACGCCTCCACCAGCTCGACGCCGAGCTTGTCGGCCAGGAACGAGTGCTCGTAGAACGCGGAATTGTAGCGTCCGGGGGTCAGCAGTACGACGGTCGGGTCCCGGGTCGCCGAGCCCGGCGCGAGGCTGCGCAGGGTGGCGAGCAGGGCGTCCGGGTAGTTCTCCACCGGCGCGACCCGGTGCTTCGAGAACAGGTCCGGGAACAGGCGCAGCATCACCTCCCGGTTCTCCAGCATGTAGGAGACGCCCGACGGGATGCGGGCGTTGTCCTCCAGGACGAAGAAATCGTTCTCGCCGGTCCGGACGATGTCGATGCCGGCGATGTGCACGTAGAGGTCGTGCGGCACGCGGAAGGACCGCATCTCCATGCGGTAATGGGCGTTGCGGTAGACGAGGTCGGCCGGGATGATGCCGGCCTTGATGCATTCCTGGGCGCCGTAGATGTCCTTCAGGAACAGGTTGATGGCGGTGACCCGCTGCGTCAGCCCGCGCTCCAGGAAGGCCCATTCCGGCTTGGTGATCACCCGGGGGATGATGTCGAACGGGATCAGCCGCTCGGTCGACTCGTTGTCGCCGTAGACCGCGAAGGTGATGCCGATCCGGCGGAACAGCAGCTCGGCCTGGCTGCGGCGGGTGTTGAAATGCTCGGGCGGCGTGGAGTCGAGCCAGGCCTTGAGCTGGCCGTAGGCGTCGCGGACGGCCGCCGGATCGGCCGCGCCGATCCCGTTCATCTCGTCGAAGGCCGTCACCGCCATCTCGCTCCTCCCGTACGCTCCCGCTCTTGAGGCAAGAGGCGCGCCACCCGATCATGGCTATATCCGCGGGCGATAACGCTCAAGGCGGCCGGAGGATCAGATCAACTTCAGGCCTTTCAGGCTGGCGTGACCGTTTCGGCCGAGGATCACGTGGTCGTGGACCACGATCTTGAGCGGCGCCAGGACGGCCACGATCTCGCGGGTCATCGCCACGTCGGCCGCCGACGGGGCCGGGTCGCCGGACGGGTGGTTGTGGGCCAGGATGATGGCCGTCGCCGACAGTTCGAGCGCCCGGCGGGCGACCTCGCGCGGGTAGACCGGCGTGTGGTCGACGGTGCCGCGTCCCTGCACCTCGTCGGCGATGAGGTGGTTGCGCTTGTCGAGGAACAGGACGCGGAACTCCTCGCGCGGGGCGAACGCCATGGTGGCGCGCAGATACTCGTGCAGCGCGCTCCACGAGCCCAGGAGCGCGCGCTCGCGGATCGCGCCCCGGGCGAGCCGCCGCGCCGCGGCCTCGATCACCTTGAGGTCGGACGCAACCCCGGCGCTCACGCCCTCCACTTCCATGAGCCGCGCCGGCTCGGCGCTGACCACCTCGGCGAAGCTGCCGAACCGGGCGACCAGCGCCTTGGCGAGGGGCTTCACGTCGCGCCGGGGAATCGCCCGGAACAGGACGAGCTCCAGCAGCTCGTAATCGGGCAGCGCGTCGGGCCCCGCGGCGGAGAACTTCTCCCGCAGGCGGTCGCGATGGCCGTGGTAGTGCGGCGTCTCCTTCTCGACCGGCGACGGGGCGGCGCTGTCGGCGAACAGCCCCGCCTCACCGTCGTCCTGCCGCTCGGGCACGGTCGGTCAGGCGGCCGGGTTGACGGGCTGGTGCAGCCCCTTCGGCGAGATCGTGAAGATCTCGACGCCGGTCTCGGTGACACCGACCGTGTGCTCGAACTGGGCGGAGAGCGAGCGGTCGCGGGTCACGGCGGTCCAGCCGTCGCCCAGGACCTTCACGGCGGGCCGGCCCAGATTGATCATCGGCTCGATCGTGAAGAACTGGCCGGGTTTGAACGGCACGTCGTAGCTGGCCTCGACGTAGTGCAGGATCGTGGGCGCGTCGTGGTAGGTGCGCCCGAGGCCGTGGCCGCAGAAATCGCGCACCACCGAGCAACGCTCGCCCTCGGCGTAGGACTGGATCGCCCGGCCGATGTCGTTGGTCGATCCGCCGGGCTTCACAGCGGCGACGCCCCGCATCAGCGCCTCGTAGGTGATCTCGCACAGGCGCTGGGCCTTGCGCGGCACCTCGCCGACATAGGCCATCCGGCTCGAATCACCGTGCCAGCCGTCGAGGATCAGGCAGATGTCGAGGTTGACGATGTCGCCCTCGCGCAGCGGCTTGTCGTTGGGGATGCCGTGGCAGACCACGTGGTTGATCGAGGTGCAGATCGACTTCGGGTAGCCGCGATAGAGCAGCGACGCCGGATAGGCGCCGTGGTCCATGGCGAAGGTGTAGGCGAGCCTGTCGAGCTCCTCGGTGGTGACACCGGGCTGCGTCGCCTCCATCAGCAGGTCGAGGGCCTCGGCGGTGAGCCGCCCCGCCCGGCGCATGCCCTCGAAGCCCTCGGGACCGTGGATCGGCGGTTCCGGGGCGCGGCGCGCACCCTGCGCACTGGCCTGTTCCTGCTGCATGGTCGGGACTTTTTTCGCGGCGGCGTCAATCGGGCTTTGCCCTATGTACGGCGCGGGGCCCGCGAGTCCAAGCCGCATCGGTCGTAGGTCGGGCGAGGCTTGCGCCGGTCGCGGGGCTGGCGGCATAAGCGGCCGCGAGACGCCCGGGAGCGCGCTGGCAGATTCGCCGCGCGGTCAGTCGCGGGGCAGGCGAGGGCCGGATGGCAGGCAAGGCGGTACCGCACTTCCACAACGAGCCGGGCGTGCCGGTTATCACCGTGGGCGTGAAGGAGTTCATGTGCATCGGCGCGCTGCCGCCGTTCGACCACCCGCACGTGTTCCTCGACATGGGCGCCGACAGCGAGATCATCTGCCAGTACTGCTCGACGCTCTACCGCTACCGGGCCGGCCTGAAGGCCGACGAGGCGGAGCCGCAGGCCTGCGTGTGGCGGGACGACGCCAAGGTCGCGGCGGAGTAGGCGCCGCCCACCGTGCCTTCTGGCAGTCCATCACTGCGGATCGGGATCGTCGGGGCCGGGATCGGCGGCCTGACGGCGGCGCTGGCGCTGTCGGATGCCGGCCACGCCGTCACGGTGATCGAGCGCCGGACCGGCTTCAGCGAAGTCGGGGCCGGGATCCAGATCTCGCCCAACGCGAGCCGGGCTCTGGCGGGCCTCGGGCTCTCCGCGGCGCTGCGCCGGGCGGCGAGCGAGCCGCCCGCCGTCGAGGTGCGGGCCCTGGACAGCGGCCGCCGCATCGGCGGCGTGGCGCTCGGCGCGCAGGCGCAGAGCCGCTTCGGCGCGCCCTACTACGTGATCCACCGCGCCGACCTGCAGACGCTGCTGCTCGACGCGCTCCGGAGCCGCTCGACGATCCGCCTGCTGATGGGGCGCACCGTCACCGCCGTGTCCCAGACCGCGTCCGAGGCCGTCCTCACCGTCGAGGGCGCGAGCGGGGCCCAGCCGGTCGCCTTCGACCTCGCGATCGGCGCGGACGGGCTGAGGTCCCGGCTGCGCGCGCATCTCGATTCGGCGCCGCTCCGCCCGGGTCAGGCCGCGGCGTGGCGCGCGCTCATCCCGATGGAGGCGGTCCCGCAGGACCTGCGCGGCGGCGCCACCGGCCTGTGGCTCGGCCGCGGCCGGCACGTGGTGCATTACCCGGTGCGGGACGGCCAGTTCCTGAACGTGGTGGCGGTGGTGCCCGAGGCGGTGGGCGACGAGGGCTGGGGCCGGCTCGGGGAGCCGGCCGTGCTGCGCGGGCATCTGCGCGGCAGCGCCGCGCCGCTGCGCGACCTCCTGAGCCTGCCGGATTCCTGGCTGGTCTGGTCGCTCGCCGACCGGGCCGTGGCGCGCCCGCTCGCCCGCGACCGGCTCGCGCTGATCGGCGATGCCGGCCACCCGGTGCTGCCCTATCTCGCGCAGGGGGCCGCCCTGGCGATCGAGGACGCCGCAGTCCTCACGCGCGCCCTCGCGGACAACGCCGACGTTCCGGCCGCGCTCGCGGCGTATTCGGGCGCGCGGACCGCACGGGTGCGACGGGTTCAGAAAGCGGCGCGGAGCAACGGCCGAACCTACCACGCTGGCGGCGTGGTGGCGTTCCTGCGCAACGCCGTGATGGCCCGTCTCGGCCCAGACGGCATGCGCGACCGCTACGCCTGGCTGTATGGCTGGACGCCCCCCGCTTGATCGGACCCGCCGCCCCCGCTACCGAGGGTGCATGCGGACGTGGCGGAACCGGTAGACGCACGAGACTTAAAATCTTGCGGCCGCGAGGCCGTGCGGGTTCGAGTCCCGCCGTCCGCACCAGCACGCAGCGCGACGCCGGACCGGGATGCCGGAGGGGAATGGCGTGGTCTACGTGCTCATCATCATGCTCGCCGGCTCGGGCTCCGCGATCGGATCCGTCGAGTTCAACACGAAGCAGGCCTGCGAGGCGGCCGCGAAGCAGATCGCCGAGGCGGAACGGCCCTACGGCGGCGCCTCTCCGGTGACCGTGTGCGCGCCGAAGGGGTGAGGCGGACGCGGCGGCCGTCGCGCCGGATGGATCGCATTTGAGCGATCGCCGAAACCGGCCCTTGTCGTGTCCCTGCCAGAGTGGCGGCGGGGAGATTCCGGCATGATCGACGCCCTTCAGACCGCCGCGACCGGCATGACCCGGGCCACCAATCGGCTCGGGAAAGCGGCCGAGACCATCGCGGCGAGCGGCGCGCCCACCGGCGACACGGCCCTGCCGCCGGCCGCGCAGCTGGACCTGTCGGGCGCCGCGCTGGACCTGATCGGGTCGCGGTCGGCCTTCGCGCTAAACGCCGCGGTGGCGCGCTCCGCCGACCGCATGATGGGTCAGCTCCTCGACGTCACCGCCTGAGCGCCGGGAGGGCGAGGCCGGCCAGGATCGCGGCCGCCGCGAAGAGCAGGGCCACGCCGACGAGGCGGTAGGCCACGACCCCCACCACACCGCCCGCCAGGAAGGCGCCGACGGTCAGCAGGTACAGCCGCAGCCGCTCCGGATCGTGGGGCTTGAGTGGATCCGCGCCGGATGGGCCGCGGTCCAGCCAGCGCGCGAGCTCGATGCCGATGTCTGTGATCATGCCGGTCACGTGCGTGGTCCGCACCCGCGCCTCGGAGATCTTGGTCACGGCCGCGTTCTGAAGGCCCAGGACGAAGCTCAAGCCGAGCACCAGGGCGTGGCTCCGCGCCGGCTCCTCGAGCGGCAGCACGACCAAGCCGACGGCGACGAGGAGGATCGCCTCCGCGCAGACCCCGTAGGCGTAGGCGCCCGGTCGGTGCCCGCGGCGGCGGCGGCGGATCAGCAGCGTCGCGGTGGCGGCGCCGAGCACGAACAGGACGACGAGCAGCCCAGCCTGCGCGGCGAGGAGCAGGTCGCCCGTGCCGGTCCGGTCCGAGATGGCCGAGACGTTCCCGGTCATGTTCGAGGCGTAGAGGCCCACCGCGTAGAAGCCGGCGGTGTTCAGCGCGCCGGCCACCCCGGCGAGGGAGAGGGCGAGCGCCCTGTCGGCCTCCGGGGTGCGCGTCTCGCCTTCGTGGACCAGCATGGACCCGTCGATGACCCGTCGGTGGGGTGCCGGAAACCCGATTCGGTCGGCGCCGCCACCGTCTTAAGCCACGCGCCCGGGCGCCGTCACGGCGCCGGGCGCAACCCCCGGCTCACCAGCCGCGATAGCCGTAGCCGCCCTCGTAATCCCCGCCCCAGTGGCGGGCGGAGCCGTAGCCGACCGGGACCCGCTCGTAGGTCACGGTCCGGCGGGTGGCGTAGACCGGCGCGTCCTCCTCGTAGACGCGGTAGACCGGGGGCCCCCGCACAACCACGGGAGCCGGGGCGTAGCCGTAATCCGCGTATCCGTAGCCGTAGCCGGGCGACGCGTGGGCCTGGGTCGCGGCGCCGATCAGGGCGCCGGCCGCGAGGCCGCCGATGATGCCGGCCGCGATGGCGCCGCCGCCGCGGGCCTCGGCGGCGGTGGAGGCCAGGGTGCCCGCGCCGATCAGCGCGGCGGCCGAGAGCAGAGCGATGCGTGTCATGACCTGTCTCCGGTGGGTGCCGGGAGCGCCTGCGGCGCCCCGGATCACACGAGGGACAATGCCGCGCCCGCGCTGCACCGATGCTGAAGCCGGCCTGCAGCCACGGTTCAGCTTGCCGGTCCGGCCTCCATGTCGGGGGCGGTGCGGATGTAGCCTCGGGAGATCAGGCGACTGCGCTCGCGCGTGCGCCGCTCGGCCTCCATCAGGTCGGACAGGGCGTCGGCGATCGCGCAGCGCAGGGCGATCCCGGCATCGCCGCCCGCGAAGCCGAGATACGCGGTGCTGATCGCCTCGACGGGGCATACGTGATCGTCGCGCTGGGCCAGGACCTGGGTCAGCATCGGGTTCTCCTTCGTCGCGTCCGGGAACGAAAAGAGAACAAGCCATAAGGGTTAACGTTCCGTCAACGGCGGCCGGGCCGGCCGCGCGTGACCGGCCAAACCCTGTGGACAACGCGGTTTCCGCTGCCGGACGACTGTGGATAAGCCGGCTCACTCGGGCATGCGCGGCAGCGGCTTGCCGTCGGCGGGAATCGGGTAGCGGGCCGCATTCAGCTCCATCGCCAGGAACGTGTAATAGCCCGAGATCGCCGCCAGATCGACGACGCCGGGCTTGCCGAACCGGGCCTCGGCGCGGGCGAAGGTCGCGTCGGAGACGCGCTTCGTGTCCTGGAGCTCGGCGGTGAACTCGTACACGAGGGTCTCGTCGTCGCTCATCCTGGCCGGCCGGCGACCGTCGCGGATCGCCGCGATGATGTCGGCGGAGATGCCGGCCTTCTCGGCGATCGGCGCGTGGACGTACCACTCGTAGTCCTGCGTCCAGCGGCGGGCGGTCATCAGGATCACCAGCTCCGAGAGCGTGGTGCCGATCTTCGGCTTGAAGCGGAGGTAGTCGCCCATCGAGCGGGCGAGCGTCATCACCTCCGGCGAGTACATGAGCGGCTCGAACGGCCCGAAGGGCGGCTTGCCGCGCGCCTGCGCGAAGGCCTCGGCCGCCTGCTTCTGCTCGGGCGTGTAGTCCTGGGGCGGGATGGTCGGCAGCCGGTCCTGCGCCCGCGCCGCCACCGTCGCCAGCGGAGTCGCCAGCGGCAGGGCCAGGGCGAGGGCGGCCAGCGTCAGCGCGCGGCGGCGGAGGGTCATCGTTTCGCTCCCGTTGGATCTGTGCAGTCGCGCCGCACGATCGCGGCGGCGCCGCGCGGCCACCAGGGCCCGGGGCGGCAAGCCCGTGTCGAATCGCGCGCGGCGTCACGGGAATGCCGGACGCGTCGCGGTCCCGGGCCCGGCCCGGTTGCGCTCGGCGCCGCACCGCGCCATCAGCGGCCGCGATGGCCGGTCCCGCACCCGTGCTGCCGATCGAGGCGGCGCTCCCCGATCTGCGCCGCGCGCTCGCCGCGCGGAACGCCGCCGTCCTGGTGGCGCCCCCCGGCGCCGGCAAGACGACGCGCGTGCCCCTCGACCTGCTCGCGGCGCCCTGGCTCGACGGGCGCAAGATCGTCCTGCTGGAGCCGCGCCGCCTCGCGGCCCGGGCCGCCGCCGCGCGGATGGCCCAGACTTCGGGCGAACCGGTCGGCGGCACGGTCGGCCTGCGGGTCCGCCTCGGCTCGAAGATCTCGGGCCGCACGCGGATCGAGGTGGTCACCGAGGGTGTCTTCACCCGGATGATCCTGGACGATCCGGAACTCTCCGGGATCGGCGCCGTCCTGTTCGACGAGTTCCACGAGCGCTCCCTCGACGCCGATCTCGGCCTCGCGCTGGCGCTCGACGCGCAGGGCGGCCTGCGGGAAGACCTGCGGATCCTCGTCATGTCGGCGACCCTCGACGGCGCCCGGATCGCGCGGCTGATGGGCGACGCCCCGGTCGTGGCCTCCGAGGGCCGCGCCTTTCCGGTGGAGACCCGCTACGCTGAGCGCGATCCGAACCGGCGGATCGAGGACTCGGTCGCCGAGGTCACGCTGCGGGCCCTGCGGGCCGATCCGGGCTCGATCCTGGTGTTCCTGCCCGGGCAGGCGGAGATCCGCAGGACCGCGGATCTCCTGGCCGAGAAGGTCGGCCCCGAGGTGCAGCTCGCCCCCCTCTACGGCGCGCTGACGCCCGCCGAGCAGGACCGCGCCGTCGCGCCGGCCGCCGCCGGCACCCGGAAGGTCGTTCTCGCGACCAGCATCGCCGAGACCTCCCTGACCATCGAGGGCGTCCGGATCGTGGTCGATTCGGGGCTGGCGCGGGTCCCGGTCTACGAGCCGGGCCTCGGCCTGACCCGGCTGGTCACGGCCCGCGCCTCCCGCGCCTCGGTGGACCAGCGCCGGGGCCGCGCCGGCCGCACCGAGCCCGGCCTGTGCTGGCGGCTCTGGTCCGAGGCCGGCACCAACGCCCTGGAGCCGTTCACGCGGCCCGAGATCCTGTCGGCCGACCTCGCCGGGCTGCTCCTCGACTGCGCCGCCTGGGGCGTGACCGACCCGGGCGCGCTCGCCTTCCTCGACCCGCCGCCGGCGCCGGCCCTGGCGGAGGCCCGCGCCCTGCTGAGTGAGCTGGGCGCCCTCGACGCCGACGGCCGCCTGACGCCGGTCGGCGCGCGGCTGCGGGCGCTGCCGCTGCCGCCGCGGCTCGCCCGGATGGTGACGGTCGCGGCCGGTACCGGCCAGGCGCGGGCCGCGGCCGACCTCGCCGCCGTGCTGGTGGAGCGGGGCCTCGGGGGCGACGGGGTCGACCTCGACGACCGGGTCGAGCGCTTCCGCCGCGACCGGGGCGGGCGCGCCGCCGACATGCGCCGGCTCGCCGAGAACTGGGCCCGGAACGCCGGGGCCACCGGCCCCGCGAGCCCGGATGCCGGTCCGGCCGCCGCCGGGCCGCTCCTGGCGCTCGCCTATCCCGACCGGGTCGCCCGGGCGCGCGGCCGCGAGGGCGAGTTCGTGATGGCGAGCGGTCGGGCCGGGCGCCTCGACCCGGCGAGCCCGCTCGCCCGCGAGACCCATCTGGTGGTCGCCGACCTCGCCGGATCGGCCGGTAACGCCCGGATCCTGGCCGCGGCGGCGATCGGCACCGAGGCGATCGAGCGCCTCTTCGCCGACCGGATCGAGTCGCGCACCGAGATCGCCTTCGATCCGCAGGCGGCCGCCCTGCGGGCGCGGGCGGTCCGGCGGCTCGGCGCGGTCAGTCTCGGGTCACGGCCGCTGCCGGTGCCGCCCGATACGGACAGCGCCGCGATCCTGGCGCGCGGCATCGCCGATCTCGGGATCGACCGATTGCCGTGGACGCCGGCCCTGGCGCAGTGGCGGGCCCGGGTGACCTTCTTGCACGCCGCCGACGGCGCGGCCTGGCCCGACCTGTCGGACGACGCCCTGGCCCGCACGGCGGAGACGTGGCTGGCGCCCGCCGTGGTGGGGCGCGCCGCCCTGGCGTCGGTCACGGCGAGCGACCTCGCGGACGCCCTCCAGGCCCTGCTGCCCTGGGACCTGCGCGCCCGACTGGACGCGGAGGCGCCGACTCATGTCGAGGTGCCGACCGGCTCGCGCATCCCGGTCGATTACACGGCCGAGGAGCCGGCGCTGGCGGTCCGGGTGCAGGAGCTGTTCGGCCTCGACCGGCATCCCAGGGCCGGCGGGCGGCCGCTGGTCCTGCACCTGCTGTCGCCGGCGCAGCGACCGATCCAGATCACCCGGGACCTGCCGGGTTTCTGGCGAGGATCCTGGGCGGCCGTGCGGTCCGAGATGCGCGGGCGCTACCCGCGCCATCCCTGGCCGGAGGACCCGCTCAGCGAGGCCCCGACCCGCCGGGCCAAGCCCCGGGGAACCTGACAGCCGACCTCCGAGACCCCGACACGAACGGACCCGACGCGATGACGACCGACACGGATGCCCACGACCCCGCCGCCCACGACCCCGCCGAAGGCTGGACTCTGGTGGAGGACAAGGGCTTCATCGCCCATGTCGGGCCGCTGCGCGTCCGCGGCGCGGACGGCGCCTACGCGTTCCGGGCCGATCAGAAGCACGCCAACCTGATCGGCGTGGTCCATGGCGGCATGCTGATGAGCTTCGCCGACCGCGCCCTCGGCGAGACCGCGATGCGCGCCGCCGGGGGCGCCAACTGCGTGACCATCCAGCTGGAGATGAAGTTCATCGATGTCGGCCGACTCGGCGACTGGATCGAGATCCGGCCGCAGGTCGTCAAGCGCACGGGCTCCCTGGTGTTCATGCGCGGCGACGTCCGCGACGGCACCCGTCTCCTCGCCTCGGCGGACGGCGTCTGGAAGATCCTGAGGCGCCGTCCCGATTGACCCGCGCAGGACGACGGTCCTAACCTGCCCGGGCGCATCGCGGCGCAGAGGCCCGATGTGCGGGGGAGGATCGCATGCGACCGTCGCCGACCGACGCATCCGGGATCGCGGCTGAACGCGGGTCCGCCCCGCGATCCCGGCGCACGATCCTCGCGGGCCTGGGGGCCCTGGCCGTCACTGCCGGCGACGCGGCGGCCCGACCGGAACCGCCCAGCACGGTGACGAGCCCGCCGCGCGACTTCCGGCCTGGCGCCGCCCCGACCACCTACTTCACCGATCCGGACATCGTCACGGTCGACCCGGCGTTCGAGCCCTACATCGTGCCCAACAGTGCGATCCGCCGGCTCTGGACCGGCGCCCTCTGGGCGGAGGGACCGGCCTGGAACTCGGTCGGCCGTTACCTGGTCTGGAGCGACATCCCGAACAACCGGCAGATGCGCTGGCTGGAGGAGGACGGGCACGTCTCCACCTTCCGGATGCCGAGCAACAACTCCAACGGCAACAGCTTCGATCGCCAGGGGCGACAGCTTACCTGCGAGCACGCCACCGGGCGGGTCGTCCGCTACGAGCTCGACGGCTCGGCGACGGTCCTGGCCGATTCGTTCGAAGGCAAGCCGCTCAACTCGCCCAACGACGTCGTCCAGCACCCGGACGGCGCCTACTGGTTCTCCGATCCGCCCTACGGCGCGCTGCTCTACGAGGGCCTGTCCGACGTCGCCGGCGGCCCGAGCAACCGGCAGGGCCATCTCGATCCGCGGCTCGGCCAGCCCGCCGGGATCGTCCCGCGGCGACGCGTGCTCCCGAATGCCGTCTACCGCATCGACCCGTCCGGCCGGGTCGACCTGGTGCTCACCGACGACGAGGTGCCCGACCCCAACGGCCTGTGCTTCTCGCCCGATCACCGGACGCTCTACGTCTGCTCCACCGGCAAGGGTCCCGGGGATACCGGACCCGGCGGCAAGGGCGAGATCTACGCCTTCGACGTCGGGGCCGGGGCGGCGCTCTCGAACAAGCGCCTCTTCTCGGACTGCGTCGTGGACGGGGTGAAATGCGGGCCCGACGGCCTGCGGACCGACGTCGACGGCAATCTCTGGGTGTCGAGCAATGCCGGCCGGGCCGTGGGCTACAACGGCGTCACTGTCTGGACGCCCCAGGGCAAGCTCATCGGTCGGATCCGCCTGCCGGAAGTGTGCGGGAATCTCACCTTCGGCGGCCCCAAGCGCAACCGCCTGTTCATGGCGGCGAGCCAGTCGCTCTACGCCCTGACGGTGAATACCCAGGGCGCCGGGCCGGCCTAGGATCGCGCACCTGCGATCCGGGACGGAACCGGCGCCGATCCTCCTCTCGGCCATGGCTGACCGGGCATCGCGACGCTATCTGTCACGGGCATGAGCGAGGATCCCGCCCCCGACCCGACCTTGAGCCGCCTCAGCGCGGCCCTCGGGGATCTGCCGAAGCGCGGGCTGCCGCCGGTCGAGCGGTGGGACCCACCCTATTGCGGCGCCATCGACATCCGCATCGCCGCGGACGGGACGTGGTTCCACAACGGTTCGCCGATCCGACGGGACAAGCTGGTCAAGCTCTTCGCGACCATCCTGCGGCGCGAGCCGGACGGCCGGACCGTCCTGGTCACGCCGGTGGAGAGCGTAGGCATCACCGTGGACGACGCGGCCTTCGTGGCCGTCGAGATGGCGGTGGACGGGAGCGGGGCGGACCGGCGGGTCTCATTCCGGACCAACGTCGACGACCTGGTGAGCGTCGACGCCGAGCACGCCCTCCGCTTCGAGGAGGCGCCGGACGGGGCGCTGAAGCCCTACCTCCATGTCCGCCGCGGGCTGTGGGCGCTCGTGACCCGCGCGCTCACCTACGACCTCGTGGACCTCGCCGAGGAGCGTCTGGTCGACGGGAAGCCCTGGCTGGGCCTGTGGGCCGGCGGCGCCTTCCACACGATCGCGCCGGTCGCCGCCGCGTGAGCGACCCGCTCGCCGACTTCCTCGCCCGCGCCGCCGCCGGCCTGTCGCCGGACCCGCCCGGACCGGACGATCCGACCTCCAATCCCCGGGGCGACCACAGCCTCGATCCGGACGGGACGGCCGTGATCCCGCCGCCGCCGCACCGCCGGGCCGCCGTCCTCGTGCCGGTCGTGCCGCGCGCGGACGGTCCGACCCTGATCCTGACGATGCGGGCCGCCAACCTGCGCGACCATTCCGGGCAGGTGGCGCTGCCGGGCGGCAAGATCGATCCCTCCGATCCCGGGCCTGCGGACGCGGCCCTGCGGGAAGCCTACGAGGAGATCGGGCTACCGCCCGAGGCGGTGCGGTTCCTCGGCTATCTCGACCCGTACCTCTCGGGCACCGGCTTCCTCGTGACCCCGGTCATCGGCCTGGTCGATCCCGGCGCGGTCCTGACGCCGAACCCGGACGAGGTGGCCGACGTCTTCGAGGTGCCGCTCCCGTTCCTCATGGATCCGGAGCGCTACCGCCTGCGCTCCCGCGCGTGGCAGGGCCGCGAGCGCTGGTTCTACGCCCTGACCTTCGGCGAGCGGCTGATCTGGGGCGTCACGGCGGGGATCCTGAACAATCTGCGGGAACGGCTCTACCCGGAGGCGGCGCCGGGCGACGCCGACCGCGCGGCGCGTTAGGCTGACCGCATGCTCCGCCGCGTCCTCGAAGAGTTCGGCCTCTTCCTCATCCCCTTCGCGCTGTTCCTCGTCCACCTGCTGCTGTCCGGCCGCAATCCCCTGCGCCGGGTGCACTGGGACGCGCACCTGTTCCGCTTGGTCCTGGCCGGGCTGGCGGTGGTGATCGGCACCCTCGTCTACGAGGGCCTGTTCTCGGAGCGCCGTCCCGGGGGCTACGTGCCAACCCACATGGAGAACGGCCGCCTCGTACCCGGTGGCTTCCGGTGAGCCGCGCCCTCGATCCGGCGGGGCTGGCGGCCCTGCTCGAACGCCCGGGCGTGCGCCGCGTCCTCGCGGCCCTGGACGCGCCGGGCGCGGAGACCCGCCTGATCGGCGGCTGCGTCCGCGACGCCCTCCTCGGCGCGCCGACCGCCGACATCGACATGGCGACCACCCACCGGCCCGAGGCGGTGATGCGGGCGGCGCAGCGGGCGCCCGGCCTCAAGGCAGTGCCGACCGGCATCGAGCACGGCACCATCACGCTGGTGACCGAGGACGGGCCGATCGAGGTCACGACCCTGCGCGAGGACGTCGAGACCGACGGGCGTCACGCCGTCGTCCGCTTCGGCAGCGACTTCCTCCGCGACGCCGAGCGCCGCGACTTCACCGTCAACGCGCTCTCCCTCGGCGCCGACGGGAGCCTGCACGACCCGGTGGGCGGCCGGCCCGACCTCGCGGCCGGGCGGGTGCGCTTCATCGGCGACCCCGCGACCCGGATCCGCGAGGACGCGCTGCGGATCCTGCGCTTCTTCCGCTTCCACGCCCGGTTCGGCGCCGGCGCGCCCGACGCCGCGGCCCTGGCGGCCTGCGTGGCCGCGCGGGACAGCCTGGACCGGCTCTCTCGCGAGCGCGTACGCGCGGAATTCCTGAAGTTGCTCGCGGCCCCCGGCGGCGCGGCCATGGTGACGACGCTGAGCACGACCGGGCTGCTGCCGCGGATCACCGGCGGCGTCGGGGAGCTCGGGCGGCTGGAACGGGCCGCAGCCGCGGGCCTGCCTCCGGTGACGCGCCTCGCGGCCCTCGCCGTCGGCGCCCGGCACGACGCCGACCGGCTGCGCGACCGGCTACGCCTGTCGAAGAGCGAGCACGGGCAGCTGCTCGGCTACGCCGGGGCGCTGGCCGATCTCCACGGATGCGCGGTGCTGGACGCGGTCGCGGCGCCGGCCCTGGCGGCGGAGCACGGCCTGTCGTGCCTGGCCGACGCGCTGGCGATCCTGGCCGGAGAGCCGCGGCCCGCCGTGACGGAGGCGGCGCGGGCGGCCCTGCGGGCTCTGGAGGGGGAAGGGGCGTCGCCGGCCTTTCCCCTGGCGGGGGCGGATCTCGTCGCGGCCGGTGTGGCGCCGGGGCCCGGGATCGGGCGCGGGCTGGCCGCGGCGCGGAGGATCTGGCTGGAGCGGGGCTGCCCGACGGACGCGGCAGCGCGGGCCGACCTGCTGGCGCGGGCGCTGGAGAGCGCCCGCTGAACGAGGCTCAGAGCTTCAGGAGCGCCTTGGTCTCCTGGAGCTGGACGATCTGGCCGTTCAGCTCCTCGCGCTTCTGCAGGTCCTCGGTGGCGTCGCGCTGCATCTCGATCGCCTCGATGTCGCGGTCGAGGGATTCGTGCGTCAGCTCCTCGATCGGGGCGGCGCGCTCGGCCAGCACGGTCACGGCCGTCGGGCCGATATCGGCGAAGCCGCCGCGGACGTAGATCCGCTTGCCGCTGCCCTGGCTCTCGGTGATCACGATGACGCCGACCCGGAGGGAGGTCAGCACGGGCGCGTGGCCCGGCATCACGGTCATCTCGCCCTCGGTGCCGGGCAGCTGAACGGCGGTCACCTCGCCGGAATACAGCGTCCGCTCGGGGCCGACGAAATCGAAGTGGAAGGTGGCCATGGCCTGACGTGTTCCCGGATCGGCGGCGCGCGCCCCGCCAAGCGGGCGGAGCGTCTCGGAAAAAGGCTGCGCGGACGGCACCGGTCAGGGTCGCCCGCGCGGCCTCTGTCCCCTTCCCGCGCGGGGAAGGGGGTGTCGTCTTACGCGGCCTTGAGCTTCTTGGCCTTCTCCTGGGCCTCCTCGATGGTGCCGACCATGTAGAAGGCGGCCTCCGGGAGGTCGTCGTAGTCGCCGTTCACCAGGCCCTTGAAGCCCTTGATGGTGTCCTCGAGGGCGACCTGCTTGCCCGGCGAGCCGGTGAACACCTCGGCCACCGAGAAGGGCTGCGAGAAGAAGCGCTCGATCTTGCGGGCGCGGGCCACGGTCAGCTTGTCCTCCTCGGACAGCTCGTCCATGCCCAGGATCGCGATGATGTCCTGGAGCGCCTTGTAGCGCTGCAGGGTCTGCTGGACGCGGCGGGCGACGTCGTAGTGCTCCTCGCCGAGGATCGCCGGCGACAGCATGCGCGAGGTCGAGTCCAGCGGGTCCACCGCCGGGTAGATGCCCTTCTCGGCGATCGAGCGCGACAGCACGGTCGTGGCGTCGAGGTGGGCGAACGAGGCGGCGGGCGCCGGGTCGGTCAGGTCGTCGGCCGGAACGTAGATGGCCTGCACCGAGGTGATCGAGCCCTTGGTCGTGGTGGTGATGCGCTCCTGGAGGGCGCCCATGTCGGTGGCGAGCGTCGGCTGGTAGCCCACCGCCGAGGGGATACGGCCGAGGAGCGCCGACACCTCGGAGCCCGCCTGCGTGAAGCGGAAGATGTTGTCGACGAAGAACAGCACGTCCTGGCCGTCGTCGCGGAACTGCTCGGCGATCGTGAGGCCGGTCAGGGCGACGCGCGAGCGGGCGCCCGGCGACTCGTTCATCTGGCCGTAGACCAGGGCGCACTTCGAACCCTCGGCGGAGCCGTGCTCCTTCGGGTCGACGTTCACCTTGGACTCGATCATCTCGTGATAGAGGTCGTTGCCCTCGCGGGTGCGCTCACCCACGCCGGCGAACACCGAGTAGCCCGAGTGCACCTTGGCGATGTTGTTGATCAGCTCCATGATCAGCACGGTCTTGCCGACGCCGGCGCCGCCGAACAGGCCGATCTTGCCGCCCTTCGCGTAGGGGGCGAGCAGGTCCACCACCTTGATGCCGGTGACGAGGATCTGGGCCTCGGTCGACTGCTCGGCGTAGGAGGGGGCCGGCTGGTGGATGGCGCGGAACGTGTCGGCCTGGACCGGACCGGCCTCGTCGATCGGCTCGCCGATGACGTTCATGATGCGGCCGAGCGTGTTCATGCCGACCGGAACCTTGATCGGCTCGCCGGTGTCGGTGCACTCCTGGCCGCGGGTCAGGCCCTCGGACGTGTCCATGGCGATGCAGCGGACGGTGTTCTCGCCGAGCTGCTGGGCGACCTCGAGGACGAGGCGGGCGCCGTTGTTCTTGGTCTCCAGCGCGTTCAGGATCTCGGGCAGGTGGCCCTCGAACTGCACGTCGACCACGGGGCCGATGACCTGGGTGATCTTGCCGACCTTGTTGGAGCCGGTGCCGGGGAGTGCGGTGTTCGCCATCGTTAACCTACCCTTCAAGCTGTGCGGTCGGGTCGCGGTGCCTCAGAGGGCTTCCGCACCCGAGATGATCTCGATGAGTTCCTTGGTGATCATGGCCTGACGCGTCCGGTTGTAGATCAGCGTCTGCTTCTTGATCATCTCGCCCGCGTTGCGGGTCGCCGAGTCCATGGCGCTCATGCGCGCGCCCTGCTCGGAGGCGGCGTTCTCCAGGAGCGCCCGGTAGATCTGCACCGTCAGGTTCTTCGGCAGCAGCGTCTCGAGGATCGCCTCCTCGGACGGCTCGAATTCCAGGGCGGCGTTGCCGGCCGCCGCCTTCGCGGTCGTGTCGACCGCCGGCAGCTCCGCGGGGATCAGGCGCTGCGCGGTCGGGATCTGCGAGATGACCGAGCGGAACTCGGAGTAGAACAGGGTCGCGACGTCGAACTCGCCGTTCTCGAAGCGGGTCAGGATCTTGTCGGCGATCGAGGCGGCGAACTCGTAATCCACCGGGCGGTTGCCGCGAATGTCCATGCTCTCGACGATCTGGTCGCGGTACTGCCGGCGCAGCGCGTCGAGGCCCTTCTTGCCGACCGTCATGATCTTGACGGTCTTGCCCTCGGCGGCGAGCTTCTGGGCGTATTCGCGCACCGCGAGGCGAACGATCGACGAGTTGAACGCGCCGGCGAGGCCGCGGTCGCCCGTGCACACCACGAGCAGGTGCGTCTGCTCGGAGCCGGTCCCGGACAGGAGCCGCGGGGCGCCGACGCCGCCGACGAGGTTGCCCGCGAGGTTGCCGAGCACCGCCGACATCTTCTCGGCGTAGGGACGGCCCGCCTCGGCGGCCATCTGCGCCCGGCGCAGCTTGGCGGCGGCGACCATCTGCATGGCCTTGGTGATCTTCTGCGTCGCCTTCACCGAGGTGATGCGGTTGCGCAGGTCCTTCAAACTCGCCATCGGGTGAGGTCCAGGTCCGTTCTATGGGCCTCTCCTTCCCTCGGCGGGAAGGAGCCGGAAGTTCGGGCGGTGCGGCGGGGACCGGGATCCCCCCGCACCACCCAAGATCCCTCCCCGAGGGGAGGGGCCTCACATCAGCCGATCGACTTGGCGACGCTCTCGACGACGCCCTTCAGCTTGCCGGCATTCTCGTCCGACAGGTCCTTGGAGGCGGCAATCGAGTCGAGCAGGTCCTTGTGCTTGGACCGCAGATTGCTGAGCAGCGCGTCCTCGAAGGGACGGACCTTGCTGACCGGCATCTTGTCCAGGTAGCCGTTCACGCCGGCGTAGATCACCGCGACCTGCTCTTCCATCTTCAGTGGCGAGAACTGCGGCTGCTTCAGGAGCTCGGTGAGCCGCGAGCCGCGGTTCAGGAGTGCCTGGGTGGAGGCGTCGAGGTCCGAGCCGAACTGCGCGAAGGCGGCCATCTCGCGGTACTGCGCGAGCTCGCCCTTGATCTTGCCGGCGACCTTCTTCATCGCCTTGGTCTGCGCCGAGGAGCCCACCCGCGACACCGAGAGGCCGACGTTCACCGCCGGGCGGATGCCCTGGTAGAACAGGTCGGTCTCGAGGAAGATCTGGCCGTCGGTGATCGAGATCACGTTGGTCGGGATGTAGGCCGAGACGTCGTTGGCCTGGGTCTCGATGACCGGCAGCGCGGTCAGCGAGCCGTTGCCGGCGGCGTCGCCCATCTTGGCGGCGCGCTCGAGCAGGCGGCTGTGGAGGTAGAACACGTCGCCCGGATACGCCTCGCGGCCCGGCGGGCGGCGCAGCAGCAGCGACATCTGGCGGTAGGCCACGGCCTGCTTGGACAGATCGTCGTACACGATCACGGCGTGCATGCCGTTGTCGCGGAAGTACTCGCCCATGGCGCAGCCGGCGAACGGCGCGATGAACTGCATCGGGGCCGCGTCGGACGCCGTGGCGGCGATGACGATGGAGTACTCCAGCGCGCCCTGGTCCTCCAGGACCTTCACGAACTGGGCCACCGTCGAGCGCTTCTGGCCGATGGCGACGTAGATGCAGTAGAGCTTGGCCTTCTCGTCACCGCCGGCGGCGTGGCCCGGCTTCTGGTTCAGGATCGTGTCGAGGGCGATGGCGGTCTTGCCGGTCTGGCGATCGCCGATGATCAGCTCGCGCTGGCCGCGGCCGACCGGGATCAGGGCGTCGATCGCCTTCAGGCCCGTGGCCATCGGCTCGTGCACCGACTTGCGCGGGATGATGCCCGGGGCCTTGACGTCGACGCGGCGACGCTCGGTCGACTGGATCGGGCCCTTGCCGTCGATCGGGTTGCCGAGGGCGTCGACGACGCGGCCGAGCAGGCCCTTGCCGACCGGCACGTCCACGATGGCGCCAGTCCGCTTGACGGTCTGGCCTTCCTTGATCTCGCGGTCGGAGCCGAAGATCACGATGCCGACGTTGTCCTGCTCGAGGTTCAGGGCCATGCCGCGCACGCCCGACTCGAACTCGACCATCTCGCCGGCCTGGACGTTGTCGAGGCCGTAGGCGCGGGCGATGCCGTCGCCGACGGACAGGACCTGCCCGACCTCGGAGACCTCGGCCTCCTCGCCGAAGTTCTTGATCTGCTCTTTCAGGATCGCGGAGATCTCGGCGGCGCGGATGTCCATACTCGGGCCTCTGTCGCTGATGCGTCTATGCGTGTTCGGGTCGGATGGGGGCGCTTACCGCGCGGCCCGCATCGCGAGGCGGATACCGTTGAGCTTGGTCTTGAGGGAGGCGTCGACCATGCGCGAGCCCATCTTCACGACGAGGCCGCCGATCAGGCTGGGATCGACCACGAGGTCGACGGCGACATCGGCCTTGGCGATGTCGCGCAGCGACGCCTTGATCTCCTCGATCACCGCGTCGGAGGGCTTCTCGGCCACCCGGACCTGAGCGCGCACGATGCCCTTCGAGTCCTGGACCAGGGTCCGGAACGCGTCGATCATGTCGGGCAGGGCGAAGAGCCGGCGGTTCGAGGCCGCGAGGCGGATGAAATTGCCGGCGAGGCCACCGATGCCCGCCTTGTCGAGCACGGCGCCGATGGCGGCCGCCTGCTCCTCGGCGCTGAAGACCGGGCTGCGGACGAGGCGGCGGAGATCCGCGCTCTCCTTCAGCAGCGTGTCGAATTGATCGAGAGACTCGGCGACCGCGTCGACCTGGCGCTCGTCGCGCGCGAGCTCGAACAGGGCGGAAGCGTACCGGCCCGCCACGCCTGCGACCAGGGGACCAGCCTCGGAACCGTTCTGCGCCACCCGTCGCTCTCTTCTCTGGTTGCCCGTCCGCTCCGCGCGCTCCGGCTGGAGCGCGGTGCGAGACCGTTCGGGACGTGGGATCGCGCCGGCAACGGACAGGTCTAGAACTGTCCTCGCGGCGCGGCGACCGCCTAGCATGCCAGCATGGCCGCGCGCAACACGGCAGGCGCGCGTGGCTGCGCGTCAGGACGGCGGAAGTGTGACGCGGGTCCCGCCTCAGCAGGCGAGCCGGTCGCAGCGCCGCACGCTCGCGATCATCTTGGCCATGGCGCCGGCGCCGGGATGCCCGAGGATCCCGCTGTTGCCGATCACGTAGGACGGCGTCGCGTAGAGGCCGAGATCCGCGGCCATCCGCATCTGGCTCTTCAGCGCCGCGCGCACCTCCTCGCTGTCGGCGATCTCCTCGACCTCCGCCTGCGGGATCCCCATCGTGGCGGCGACGGCGAGCGCGCCGGGCCCGTCGATGCGGCCGGGCTTGCCCAGCAGCGTCTGGTAGAAGCGCCACGCGGCCTCGGAGCCGAGCTTGCGCTGCACCGCCAGCATCACCTTGGCGGCCTGGGCGGATTGCGGCGACAGGATCGGGTTGTGGACAAGCCCGATCCGCAGCTCCGGATCGCTGTCGTGCAGGGCGACCACGTCGGCGGCCGCCTTCCGGCAGTACGGGCAGTTGAAGTCGAAGAACTCGTAGAGCGTGGTCCCGGCATCCCGCGGCCCGACATAGGTCACGCCGCGCAGGGCCGGGATCTGCCCAGTGATCTCGCCCGGCAGGATCGAGTTCGCCACCGCGCGCCCGTCGTCGCCCGTCACCGCGACCCGCTGGCCGTAGGATTGCGCGGAGGCTCCGGTCAGGCCGGCACCGAAGGTGGCGGCTGCGGCGAGCAGGAGACGTCGCGAGACAGGCTTCGAAACAGGCATGGGACTCGTCCGGGGCATCGCTGTCCCGCTCCGGCCGCGCCGAAGCGGAGCCGGACCAGAACCAGGGGGTCGAGTCGGTTTCATGGCCGAGCGGCCGTGAACGCCGCGCTACCGCGGGGCGGGCGCGGCCTAGCGCAGCCCCTTCGGCCGGTCGCCGGTCGCCCAAGCCAGGGCCTGCTCGAGCCGGTCGTTGCCCCAGAACAGCTCGCCGTCGTCGACCAGGAAAGTCGGCGCCCCGTAGATCCCGCGGGAGCGCGCCTCCTCGACGCTGACCCGCAGCTTCGTCTTGTTGGCCTCGGCGGCGGCGGCCCGCACGGTCTGCGTGCCGTCGAGCCCGAGCGAATCGAGGATCTCCGCGACGGCCGCCGGTTCCGCGATCGAGCGGCCCTCGGCGAAGCTCGCGGTGAAGACCGCCTTCGAGAACGGCACCAGCCAGGGCTGGTCCTGGCCGAGGATCGCGACCCGCACCGCGCTGAGGCTGTTCTGCGGGAACTGGGCGGGGCGCGTCACCGGCGGCAGGCCGAGGCGCGCGGCCTCGCGCTCGACGTCGCGCCACATGTTCTTGCCCTTGGCCGCGTAGAGATTGAACGGCGAGGTGGTCCAGCCCTGCGCGGCGAAGAGCGGCCCGACCAGGAAGGGGCGCCACCGGATCGCCACGTCCGCCTCGGCGGCGGCGGCCTCGACGCGCATGGCCGCGAGGTAGGAGTAGGTGGAGGCGAATTCGTACCAGAACTCCAGAATTGGCTGGCGCGCCATAGACTTCGCTTCTCCGATGCACTCTCGCGGCGATGACGACCTGCAACGCCCGCGCCGTTTCTGACACAACCGCAAGGCCGTCGTGAGGCGAAACGCGGCCGATCCTCCGGCATCTCGGCTACGCGCGAGGCGGCGCGCCGGTTGCAGGCTGGTGACACCCGCGATAAGCCGCAAACGCCGAGCCAGATCCCTCGCCCAGTTCCGGAAGTCCCATGTCCGTCCCCGCGAAGAGCCCCGTGAAGAAGGTCGTGCTGGCCTATTCCGGCGGCCTCGACACATCGATCATCCTGAAGTGGCTGCAGACCACCTACGGCTGCGAGGTCGTCACCTTCACGGCCGATCTCGGCCAGGGCGAGGAGCTGGAGCCCGCGCGCCGCAAGGCGGAGCTGCTCGGCATCAAGCCCGAGAACATCTACATCGAGGACCTGCGCGAGGAATTCGTCCGCGACTACGTCTTCCCGATGTTCCGGGCGAACGCCGTCTACGAGGGCGTCTACCTGCTCGGCACCTCGATCGCCCGGCCGCTGATCGCCAAGAAGCAGATCGAGATCGCCGAGCGCGTCGGCGCCGACGCGGTCTGCCACGGCGCCACCGGCAAGGGGAACGATCAGGTCCGGTTCGAGCTCGGCTATTACGCGCTCAAGCCCGACGTCACGGTGATCGCGCCCTGGCGCGAGTGGGACCTGCGCTCGCGCGAGCAGCTCATCGCCTTCGCCGAGCAGCACCAGATCCCGATCGCCAAGGACAAGCGCGGCGAGAGCCCGTTCTCGGTGGACGCCAACCTCCTGCACGCCTCCTCGGAGGGCAAGGTGCTGGAGGATCCGGCCGTCGAGGTGCCGGACTACGTCTACTCGCGCACCCTCTCCCCCGAGGAGGCGCCCGACCAGCCGACGGTCATCACGATCGGGTTCGAACGCGGCGACGCCGTCTCGATCGACGGCGAGGCTCTGTCGCCCGCGAGCCTGCTGACCAAGCTCAACGAGCTCGGCCGCGCCAACGGCATCGGCCGGCTCGACCTGGTGGAGAACCGCTTCGTCGGCATGAAGAGCCGCGGCATGTACGAGACGCCCGGCGGCACGATCCTGCTGCCGGCGCACCGCGCCATCGAGTCGATCACGCTGGACCGGGGGGCCGCGCACCTCAAGGACCAGCTCATGCCGCAATACGCCGAGCTGATCTACAACGGCTTCTGGTTCTCGCCGGAGCGCGAGATGATCCAGGCCCTGATCGACAAGAGCCAGGAGAAGGTCACCGGCACGGTGCGGCTGAAGCTCTACAAGGGCGGCGTCCACGTGATCGGCCGCGAGAGTCCGCACTCGCTCTACGACCAGGACCTCGTGACCTTCGAGGAGGGCGCCGTCGCCTACGATCACCGCGACGCGGCGGGCTTCATCAAGCTCAACGCCCTGCGCCTGCGCACCCTGGCCCAGCGCAAGAAGCGCGAGGGCTGAGCCCGGTGCCGGTCGCCGCCGCGCGGGCGGCCGCGACCGGAGGTAGCCGTCAGGCGGGGAGCCAGCGCTCGACGGCCCGACGGAAGTCGCCGGGCCCGAGATCGGCGTAGCGCAGGAAGATCTGCAGGGCCGGCTGCAATTCGCGATGGAGGCGCACGAGCCGCGTCTCCGCGTCCTCGTCGTCGTTCGCGGCCGCGCCCGGCACGGCGGCGAGAAGGCGCTTCATCGCCGCGGTGTAGGCGCCGTCCGCGCCGTAGGGCCGCTCCGGGTCGACGCGCGGCACCCCCTGCTCGGCGTTCCACCCGATGTTCAGCTGCGGGATCAGCGCGAGGTGCTCGGGCGTCACCGCGAAGGTGATGACGTCCGGGGTCTCGCCGGTGGCCGCGTCCCGGAAGACGTCGCCCACGGCGCCCGGATCGAGCTTGGCCAGACCGTTGTGGTACTGGTACCGGCCCGGCTTCAGCTGCCCGTTCTGGACGAAGACGGCGAGGCCGTCCTCGAGCGACCGGTGCTCCTCCTCGGCGCCCTCGTCGTCGCCGGTGACGTTGGCGATGTCGCCGTCGCGGTCGAGGCTGCCATAGGGGGCGGCCGGGTGGATGGTCGGCGCCCCCGGCTCGGCGCCGTCCCAGGCGACGACCATCCGGCGGATCAGGGCGATGCGCTCCAGGCTCAGGTCGTAGACGGCATCGCTCATCGTGTATCGGTCCCGGCTCTCACGCTTGGAAGGCCCGTCTTACAGAGGCGAGTCGCCCCCTGCTACCGCCGCAAGCAGCCCGTGAGGCCGTCGATCTGTCCCATCATCGCCTGGATCCGCGCGGCCCGGCGGCGCACCCCGGGGGAGGGCCGGCCGGCGCTGCGGGTGATCGGGTTCGGCAGCACGGCGGCGAGCAGGGCGGCCTCGTTGCGGGTCAGCCGGCTCGCGTCCTTGCCGAACCAGTGTTGGCTCGCGGCCTGCGCGCCGTAGATCCCGTCGCCCCACTCGGCGACGTTGAGGTAGATCTCCATCATCCGGCGCTTGCCCCAGAGCGTGTCGAGCGCCAGCGCCAGCGGGATCTCGATGGCCTTCCGGATGTAGGAGCGGCCGGGCCACAGGAAGACGTTCTTCACCGTCTGCATGGCGATCGTGGAGGCGCCGCGGCTCGGGGAATCCTCGTCCTCGACCACGTCGCGGATCGCGCCGAAATCGACCCCGTGATCCAGGCAGAAGCGCTGATCCTCCGAGGCGATCACCGCCTGCGGCAGGACCGGCGCGATGGCGGAGAGCGGGACCGGATCCCGACTCACCGGCTGAAGCGTCAACCACCGTCCCAGCATCAGGGTCGACGGCGGCATCACCGCGCTATAGACGAGCGCCAACGTCAGCGCGAGGACGAACCCGACGGCGGGGAGCAGCAGCAGCGCTCCCACAAGCTGTCGGACGCGACGGGAACGGCGCGGGCGCGCGAGCGGGAGGTCGCGACCTGCCGTCTCCCGCCTGCGTCGAGCCCCGTCCACCGTGAGTCCGTCCCCGCCCAACTGACACCCGATTGGTTTTCGCAAGGCCAGGACCGGACGTAAGCCCGATGACCCCGACCCCCTCAACGCAGGCACCGACCGGTTCGGTCAAGGCAGTCACGCCGGCCGCCGATTTTACCCACAGGTTGACGGAGGTCGCCGGCACGGTCGAGACCTTCCTGGTCGAGCGGCTCGGCCCCGCGGTCGGCGCCGGCGAGATCGCCCGGCCGCCCCGCCTGATGGAGGCGATGCGGCACGCCGTGCTCGGCGGCGGCAAGCGTCTCCGGCCGTTCCTCGCCATCGAGACCGCCCGGATGCTCGGCGGCTCCGAGGCCGCCGCCCTCGCCGCCGGCGCCGGCGTCGAGCTGGTCCACTGCTACAGCCTCGTCCACGACGACCTGCCGGCGATGGACGACGACGACATGCGTCGCGGCAAGCCCACGGTCCACAAGGCCTACGACGAGGCCACCGCCATCCTCGTCGGCGACGCCCTGCAGACGCTGGCCTTCGAGATCGTGGCCGACCCGACCTGGCAGCCGGATGCGCGCATCCGCGCCGACCTCGTGCTCGGCCTCGCCCGGGCCTCGGGCCTCGGCGGCATGGTCGGCGGTCAGCTGCTCGACCTCACCGCCGAGGGCCGGTTCGGCGCGGCCAACATGGACGTGGACGACACCCTGCGGATGCAGGCGATGAAGACCGGCGCGATCCTGGCCTTCTCGGTGGAGGCCGGCGCGATCGTCGGCGGTGCCGACAAGGACCAGCAGGCCGCACTCCTGCGCTACGGCCTCGCCCTGGGGCAGGCCTTCCAGATCGCCGACGACATCCTCGACCGGGAGGCCTCGCCCGAGGCCATGGGCAAGGCCACCGGCAAGGACAAGGATGCCGGCAAGGCGACGCTCGTCGACCGTCTCGGCATCGACGGGGCCCGCGCCGAGTGCGACCGCCTCGTCGGCGTCTGCGAGGACGCGGTGTCGTCCTGGGGGGAGGGCGCCCGCGTCCTGCGCGACGCCGCCCGCTTCACGGTCGCCCGCAAGACCTGATCGCGCCGGGCGGGGGAAACCCGGCCGCCGCCTCGGGCGGCCGGGCCGGGCCCGGCGGCCCGACCTCCGCGAACACTGCGCCACGACCACGCGAAGCACGCCACAAGCGATCGCGGCACCGCCGGATCGACACCCTCCGCGAGGCGGACCCGCGCCGTCCCGATCGGGGCCATCCGAACCGGAGGCGGGGCCGCGGAGCGCGCGGCCCCGGTCAGAGCCGGTTGGTCTTGTTGTGGACGTCGAGACACACGGCGGCGAGCAGGACGACGCCCTTGATCACCTGCTGCCAGTCGACGCCGATCCCCAGGATCGACATGCCGTTGTTCATGATGCCGATGATGAAGGCGCCGATCACGACACCCGAGACCTTGCCGATGCCGCCCGCCGCCGAGGCGCCGCCGATGAAGCAGGCCGCGATCACGTCGAGCTCCATCCCGACGCCGGCCTTCGAGTTCGCGGTGTTGAGCCGGGCGACGAAGATCATGCCGGCGAGGCCCGCCAGCGCGCCCATGTTGGCGAAGGTCAGGAAGGTCAGCCGCTCGGTCTTGATCCCCGAGAGGCGCGCGGCCTTGATGTTCCCGCCCAGCGCGTAGATCCGGCGCCCGATCGTCGTCCGCGTCGTCACGAAGCCGTAGAGCGTCACCAGCGCCAGCAGCACGAGGAGCACGTTGGGCAGGCCCCGGTACGCGCTCATCTGCCAGGCGAAGGCCAGGATCAGGATGGCGGTCACGCCGTTGCGGCCGATGAACGCCGCCGGGGACTCGGCCGGGCTCCCGTTCCGCAGCCGCGCCTGCCGCCGTCGCCAGTTCAGCCCGGTCAGCGTCGCGACCAGCGCGGCGCCGATCAGGACGGCGGTCCAGGGTCCGGCGCCGTTGACGAGGAAGCCCTTGGCGAGGCGCTGGAACACCTCCGGGAACGGTCCGATGGAAGCCCCCTGCAGCAGCACCTGCGTCAGGCCGCGGAACACCATCATGCCGGCCAGGGTGACGATGAAGCTCGGGATGGCGAGGTAGGCCACGAAGTAGCCCTGCAGACCGCCGATGACCGCGCCCACCGCGAGGCACAGGACGGCCGCCGAGAACGGGTCGACGTGGAAGCGGACCATCAGCAGGGCGGCGAGCGCCCCCACGAAACCGACCACCGAGCCGACCGACAGGTCGATATGCCCGGCCACGATGACCAGCAGCATCCCGAGCGCCATCACGACGACGTAGCTGTTCTGGAGGATCAGGTTGGTCAGGTTCAGCGGCTGGAACAGGACGCCGCCCGTCGCGACCTCGAAGAACAGCGTGATCGCCGCCAGCGCGACGACGAGCCCGTAGGCGCGCAGCGGCGCCATCGGCAGGCGGCCGCGCCGGACCCCGGCCGCACCCGCCGGGACGATGTCGTGGCCGGGGCTCACGGACTTGCTCACTGTGACGTCGGTCATCCGTTCAGCCCCCTGGAGCGCATGATCGCGCGCATGATCGCTTCCTGGCTGGCCTCGGCGCGGTCGAATTCGCCCACGAAGCGCCCCTCGTTCATCACGTAGATGCGGTCGCAGAGGCCGAGCAGTTCCGGCATCTCCGAGGAGATCAGGAGGACGCCGCGGCCGTCCTCCGCCAGCTCGTTGATGATGCTGTAGATCTCGTACTTCGCGCCGACATCGATGCCGCGGGTCGGCTCGTCGAGGATCAGCACCTTGGGCCGGGTGAACAGCCACTTGCTCAGCACGACCTTCTGCTGGTTGCCGCCCGACAGGTTCACGGTCTGCTGCGTCACCCCGACGGAGCGGATGCGCATCTTGGTGCGGTAGCCGGTCGCGACCCGGTGCTCGGCCGCCTCGTCGATCACCGCGGCGGTGGAGATCCCGGGCAGGTTCGCCAGGGTGGTGTTCCGGGCGATGTCCTCGCCCAGCACGAGCCCGAGCTGCTTGCGGTCCTCGGTGACGTAGGCGAGGCCGGCCGCGATCGCCCGGTCGATCGTCGAGACGTCGACCGCGACGCCCTCGATCCGGACCGTGCCCCGGATGTCCCGGCCGTAGGACCGGCCGAAGAGGCTCATGGCGAGCTCGGTCCGGCCCGAGCCCATCAGGCCCGCGATCCCGACGATCTCGCCCCGGCGCAGGCTCAGATCGACGTCGCGCACCACCGCCCGGTCGGCGTGGACGGGGTGGTGGACCGTCCAGTCGCGCACCTCCATCAGCACCGCGCCGATCCGCGGCGTGCGGACCGGGTAGCGGCTCTCCAGCGTGCGGCCGACCATCGCCCGGATGATGCGGTCCTCGTCGATCGCGCCGCCGCGGCAGTCGAGGGTCTCGACGGTGCTGCCGTCGCGCAGGACCGTGATCCGGTCGGCCACCTTGGCGATCTCGTTCAGCTTGTGGGAGATCAGGATCGAGGCGATGCCCTGCGCCTTGAAGCGCAGCAGGAGCTGCAGCAGGGCCTCGCTGTCGGTCTCGCTCAACGACGCGGTCGGTTCGTCTAGGATCAGGAGCTTCACCTCCTTGGAGAGCGCCTTGGCGATCTCCACGAGCTGCTGCTTGCCGACCCCGAGATGGGTGACGAGGGTGTCGGGGCTCTCGTCGAGCCCCACCATCGCCATCAGCGCGCGGGCGCGGGCCTGGACACGATCCCGGTCGATGACCCCGAACCGGGCCGGCTCGTTGCCGAGGAAGATGTTCTCGGCGATCGACAGGTACGGCACCAGGGCGAGTTCCTGGTGGATGATCACGATGCCGAGGCGCTCGCTGTCCGTGATGTCCCGGAAGCGGCCCGGCCGCCCCTCGTAGGTGATGTCGCCCGTGTACGACCCGTAGGGATACACGCCGCTCAGCACCTTCATCAGCGTCGACTTCCCCGCGCCGTTCTCGCCGACCAGGGCGAGGATCTCGGCGGGCTCGACGGTCAGGTTGACGTCGGAGAGGGCCTTCACGCCGGGGAAGGTCTTGGTGATTCCCCGCATTTCGAGAACGGGCTGCATGCGGCGCCTACCAGCTCGGACTGCACGTTCGGCCCGCGCGACAGTCGTCGCGGCGGGGATCGGATCGGGCGGAGCGACCGGGCTCCGCCCCGGCATCGGTCACTTGAGCTGGTCGAGCGTGTAGTAGCCCGTGTCGATCAGGGCCGGCTTCCAGTTGGCCCGGGTGACGATCACCGGCGTGAGCAGGTAGGATGGGACGATCTTCTTGCCGTTGTCGTAGGTCTTCACGTCGTTGACCTCGGGCTGTCGGCCCGCCTCGATGGCGTCGATCATCGCCACCGTCACCTTGGCCAGGTCCCGGGTGTCCTTGAAGATCGTCGCCGTCTGCTCACCGGCGATGATCGACTTGACCGATTGCAGCTCGGCGTCCTGGCCGCTGATCACCGGCAGCTTCACGCCGCCCGACCCGTAGCCCACGCTCTTCACCGACGAGAGGATCGCCGTGGAGATGCCGTCGTAGGGCGAGAGCACGGCATCCAGATGGGCGTTGCCGTAATAGGCCGAGAGCAGGTTATCCATCCGCGCCTGGGCGGTCGCGGCGTCCCAGCGCAGGGTGGACACCTTGTCCATGCCGAACTGGCCCGAGCGCACAACGAGCCTCTTCGCGTCGATGTAGGGCTTCAGCACCGACAGGGCGCCGTCGTAGAAAAAGTATGCGTTATTGTCGTCGGGCGAACCGCCGAACAGCTCGATGTTGAAGGGCCCCTTCCCGTCCTTCAGGCCGAGGGCGTCGACGATGGATGTCGCCTGCTGAACGCCGACCTTGTAGTTGTCGAAGGTGGCGTAGTAATCGACGTTCGCCGTCCCCCGGATGAGCCGGTCGTAGGCGATGACCCTGACGCCGCGCTCGCTCGCTTTCGACAGCACATCGCTGAGGGTCGTGCCGTCGATGGAGGCGATCACCAGTATCTTCACGCCGGTGGTGAGCATGTTCTCGATCTTGGCGAGCTGGTTCGGGATGTCGTCGTCCGCGTATTGCAGATCCGGCTTGTAGCCCTTGGCCTTCAGAAGCCTGACGATGTTGTTGCCGTCGTCGATCCAGCGCTGCGACGACTTGGTCGGCATGGCGACCCCGATCGGATCCCCGCCGGCCGCCTGCGCGGATGTCGCGGCGGACACGCCGAGGAGCGACAGGCCCAGGATGTATTTGAGAACCGTCTGCCTGGCGATCATAATCCCCCCTATCGCTTCGCAGCCGGACTCCGACTTCAATAGAAGCGAGTCCATGCTTCCGTTATTGTCGATCGATTATTTCTTACAATTACAACTCGATGTTTTACTTACCTAGTCTATGGCCGACACCCATCCACTGCCCGACCGAATATCCCTGCGGGAGCCGATCCGGCAAACTTGGCCGGCTCGGCAGGCAGAGGCGCAATCCGGGCGCCGCCGGCAGCCTCTTCGAGGGCCAAGCCCGCACCTTGAGAAGCTCGGGCATTCGATTTGTATGAGTTATAGAGGAGGCCGTCAATCGGCACGCGCGGCGCCCCGTCTCGCGGCGCAGCCTCAGGTGTGTGTGGAGCGCGCCGCGGATTCAGGCCCGGATTCGATCGCCGGTCGGCGCGATGGGGTCGCGTGGGCCACGGGGCGCGGCCGGCCGATCGGCACGGCGGCGATGACCGGTCCGCTCGATCGGATCAGGGCAGGCCGGATCGCGTGTCCGCACCGCCAAGCCGTTCAGCGCGGCGTCGCCGCGCGGGCCCGGAAACCGCGTTGGTTCAGCCGCGGCCGACGAACGGCATCTTGGTGGCCATGATGGTCATGAACTGCACGTTGGCCTCCAGCGGCAGGCTCGCCATGGACAGCACGGCCTGACCGACATGGTCCGGATCCATTACCGCCTCGGCCCGCAGGGAGCCGTCCGCCTGCGGGACGCCGGCCTTCATCTTGCCGCCCATGGGCGTGTCGGCGTTGCCGATATCGATCTGGCCGCAGGCGATGTCGTAAGCCCGGCCGTCGAGGGAGGTCGCCTTGGTCAGCCCGGTCACGGCGTGCTTGGTCGCCGTGTAGGCGATGGAGTTCGGTCGGGGCGCGTGGGCCGAGATCGAGCCGTTGTTGATGATCCGGCCGCCCCGGGGATCCTGGTCGCGCATGATCCGGAAGGCGTGCTGCGTGCACAGGAACAGCGCCGTGAGGTTGGTGTCGACCACCTGCCGCCAGGTCTCCAGGGGCAGGTCCTCCAGCGGGACCGCCGGAGCGCCGATCCCGGCATTGTTGAACAGCAGGTCGAGCCGGCCGAACTCCGCCTTGGTGCGCGCGAACAGGGCGGCGATCGAGTCGGGATCGGTCACGTCGGTCGGGACCGCCACCGCCCCGTGACCGATCCGCGCGGCGACCTCCTCGAGGGGAGCCTGACGCCGCCCCGAGAGGACGACGCGCCATCCGGCGTCGGCGAGCGCCAGGGCGGCTGCCTTGCCGACACCCGTCCCGGCCCCGGTCACGATCGCGATCCGCTCAAGCCCCGACATGCGTTCCTCCCGGTTCCGGTGTTTCACCGCCTGTAGCGGATGGCCGCCGCCGCGCGAAGGCGTCGGCGTTTCAGATGCGGGCCGCGGTCACGGGGCGTACCGGCGGCCGCCATGCGCTATGGTGGTCGAAAGACACGGGGACGGGAACGGAACGATGGGGCAGGGTTCGTCGGCAGGCCTGCGCGGGACGAGCGACGCGGCGGTCCCGGCGTGAGCGCCCCCGAGATCCCGTTCCTCGCCGGCCTCGACGCGCCGGCAATCGCGGCCGTGCGGGCCCGGATGGAGCCTGTGGCGGTGCCGGGCGGCCGGACCCTGTTCGAGCAGGGCGAGACCGGGGACGCCCTGTACACGCTGGTCTCCGGCGCGGTCGGCGTCTCGGCCCGCGACCATGCCGGGCGGCCGACCCGGATCGCGCGCCTGCGGCCGCCCGAGACCTTCGGCGAGATGGCCCTGCTGTCGGACGCCCCGCGGGCGGCGACCGTTATGGCGCTGCGCGATTCGCACCTCCTGCAACTCACCCGCGACGCCTTCGAGGCGGTGATCGCCGAGCACCCGCACACGCTCCTCTACTTCGCCCGGATGCTCGCCGACCGCCTGCGGGCGATCTACGACGGCCACTCGGTCCACCACGCGCCGCGGATCTTCACGATCCTGGCCGTGACCGAGGGGCCCGATCCGGCGCGGGTGGCGCGGCAGCTCGCCTCCGCCTTCGACGCCCTGCTGCCCGGAAAGACCGGCTGCCTCACCGACTGGCCGGAGGGCGCCGACGAGGCGTGGTTCCAGGCCTTCGAGGGCGACCACGCGCGCACGATCTTCGCGGCGCACGACATCGATTGCCCCTGGTGCCGGCAGAGCCAGCGGCGGGGCGACCACGTCCTGCTCCTGGCCGAGCCCGGCGCGCCGCCGCGGCCGGGCGCGGCGGCCTATCTCGACCGGGTGCGCTCCGACTGGATCCGCATGGACCTCGTCGTGCGCCAGGACCCCGCGGCCCGGCGTCCAAAGGCGCTCCATCCGGAGGTCGCCGCGCTGCCCGCGGCGATGCGCATCCAGGTCCGGGACGGCGACCGGGGGGATCTGCATCGCCTCGCGCGGCTCGCCAGCGGGTCGGCGCGCGGCCTCGTCCTCGGCGGCGGCGGGGCGCGGGGGCTCGCCCATCTCGGAGTGCTCAAGGCCCTCGACGAGGTCTCCTGCGCGCCCGACTTCGTGGGCGGGACCAGCATGGGCGCGATCATCGCGGCGAGCCTCGCCATGGGCTGGAGCGTCGCGGAGATCCAGGCCCAGATCGAGGCGTTCTTCGCCACCAGCAACCCGATCAACGACTACACGCTGCCGCTGCACGCGCTGACCCGCGGCGCCAAGGTCGATGCCGGCCTCGCGGCGCGCTACGGCGGCGTGCGCATCGAGGACCTCTGGCTGCCGTTCTTCTGCGTCTCGTCGAACCTGACGACCGGCAACACCATGGTGCACCGCTCGGGCGACCTGCCGAAGGCCCTGCGCGCCAGCATCGCGATCCCCGGCCTCCTGCCGCCCGTGCTGTGCGACGAGGGCGTCCTGGTCGACGGCGGCATGATGAACAACCTGCCGGCCGACGTCGCCGCCGGGCTGGAGCGCGGCCCGGTCCTGGCCGTCGATGTCGGGACCGACCGGGCGTTCCAGGACATGCCGCGGCGCGGGTGGAGCGGACGGCTCATGCGCAGGCTGATCGGCTCGCCGCTGGCGATGCCGGGCCTGGCCCCGCTGCTCCTGCGCGCCGCCACCGTGTCGAGCGACGCGCAGAGCCTGATGGCGGCGGCCCACGCGACCGCCGTGCTGAAGCCGCAGCTCTCCGGCATCGACCTGCGGGCGTGGTCGCGCTTCCGGGAATCGGCGGAGCTCGGCTACCGGGAGACCCGCGCGGGCATCGCGACCGGGACCCTCGCGCGCTGGCTCGATCCGATGCGCTGAACGGGTGCGCTGACCCGGTGCGCTGAGATGTCCGCGTGCGGCGGCGCACGCGCGGCGCCCGCGGCCCTGTAACCCGGACCATCCGCCGACGATCTCCGGTGCAACACGTCATCGGGAGACCGGAACCATGACCCATCCTGCCAAGACCCCGACCGGCGCCGTGCCCGGTTCCGCGCCGGACCGGCGCGCCGCGGCCGACCATTCCGGGCCGCACGCCCTCCTGCACGGCGCCGCCTTCGTGCTGCTGTGCCTCTGGACGCGGACCGCGCCGGAGCGTCTGCGCGACCAGCTCTCCCCGGACGCCGGCGACGGCGCCGCGCTCGGCTTCTGAGCGGATCGGACCGGAGGACGCGCGCGTTCTCCGCCGCGGGGGAGCCGGACATGACGGAGCGCGCGCGAGGATGACCGTCGCGGGAGTGAGGTTTCGCCGGATCGCCCTGCCGGAGGTCGGCCTGCACGTGGCCGAGGCTGGCCCCGAGACGGGGCCGCCGACCATCCTGCTGCACGGCTTCCCGGAATCCTGGTACGGCTGGCGCCACCAGATCGGGCCGCTCGCCGAGGCGGGGCTGCGGATCATCGCGCCGGATCAGCGCGGCTACGGCCTCAGCGACAAGCCGGCGGAGATCGCCGCCTATCACCTGGACCGGCTGGCCGGCGACGTCCTGGCCCTGGCCGACGCCTACGGCGCGCCCACGGTGCGGCTCGTCGGCCACGACTGGGGTGGCCTCGTCGCGTGGTGGGTGGCGAGCCGCTACCCCGAGCGGATCGACCGGCTGGCGATCCTCAACGCGCCGCATCCCGCGATCGTCGGCACCTACATGCGCCGCCATCCCGGTCAGTGGCTGCGCAGCACCTATGTGGGCCTCTTCCAGCTCCCGAGCCTGCCCGAGCGGCTGCTCACGGCGGATCGCGGCCGGGCCCTGCGGCGCGCGCTGACGACCTCCAGCCGGCCGGGCACCTTCGCGCAGGCCGATCTCGACCATTACGTCGCGGCGTGGCTCCAGCCCGGCGCGATGACCGGCATGCTGAACTGGTACCGGGCCCTGGTGCAGCTGCCCCGGGCGCGGCCGCCGCGGGTGCGCGTGCCGGTGCTGATCCTCTGGGGGCGACGGGACACGGCGCTGCAGCCCGGCTTGGCGGAGGCGAGCCTCGCGTACTGCGACGCCGGCCGGCTCCGCTGGTACGAGCGGGCCAGCCACTGGCTCGCCCACGAGGAGCCCGAGGCGGTCAACGCCGACCTCGGCGCGTTCCTCCGCTAGCCGCCTTGCACCCGCGTGAAAGCGGGCCGGTCCACGCGGGCAAGTTGTAGAGCGATATTCAATGCACGGCCGGATCTCGCAAGTCTCCGCGCCGGCGCGTGCGGACGCGCGTCGGGCGGTGCGGTAATCCGTTCGCTTCTCGGAAGCCACGTACTATTTTTCGCTCGCCGCTCCGGAACATGACGAGCACTTGTCACTTGGTGGTGGCCCATGAGGGCTGATCGGAGCTACTCCACGATGTCTTTTCGTTCTTTCCTGACCGCGGGTGTGGTCTTCGGCGGCCTCCTGGCCGGAACCGTCGCGTCGCAGGCTGCGCCCGCGATCGCGCAGCCCGGCTTCGCCGGATCCGACATGGTCGAGACCGTGGCGATGCATCGCCACCACCGCATGCATCATCACCGGATGCACCGCCATCACTCGACCCGGCACGAGCGCCGGATGCGGCGCATGAACACGATGCGCCACGGCAACCCGAACGCCCGCAACCCGTCGCGCCCGGGCTACCAGCAGCAGCTCGGCAACACCACGGGCGGCCCGCGCTACTGACATCGCGACCGCGCCCGGATCCCGCGCAGGCTGTGGCGGATCCGGGCGCCATCCACCGGCGATGCGGCGTCCGGGCGCCTTCTCCCCAGGCGCATCGGTTCGCCCGGCCTGATTCGCCGGCGTCGCTCTGCTAAGAGGCGGCATGGCCAGAACCGCCGTCCGCCCCACCGCCGACTCGACGCCCACGCCCGGCCTGGACCCGGCCGGCGCGACGCCGATGATGGCGCAGTACATCGAGATCAAGGCCGCCAATCCGGACTGCCTGCTGTTCTACCGGATGGGCGACTTCTACGAGCTGTTCTTCGAGGACGCCGAGATCGCGTCCCGGGCCCTCGGCATCGTCCTGACGAAGCGCGGCAAGCACGCGGGCGGCGAGATCCCGATGTGCGGCGTGCCGGTCGACCGGTCCGACGACTATCTCAACCGACTCATCGCCCTCGGCCACCGCGTGGCGGTGTGCGAGCAGACCGAGGATCCGGCCGAGGCCAAGAAGCGCGGGCCGAAATCCGTCGTCCGCCGCGAGGTCGTGCGGCTCGTCACGCCCGGCACGATCACGGAGGACCGGCTCCTCGACCCGGCCCGGGCCAACCTCCTCCTGGCCATCGGGCGCCGGAAGACCGGGGAGGGGGCGGTCGCCTACGGCCTCGCCGCGGTGGACATCTCGACGGGCCGCTTCTCCCTCAGCGAGGTCGCGGGCGGCGACCTGTCCGGCGCCATCGCCCGGCACGACCCGCGGGAGATCGTCCTGTCGGAGGCGATCCACGCCGATCCGGCCCTCGCGCGGCTCTGGCAGGAGAGCCGCGCCGCCGTCGTGCCCCTCGCGCAGGCCGAACTCGAGCCCGCGGCCGCCGAGCGGCGCCTGCGCGAGCAGTACGGGGTCTCGACCCTGGAGGGGTTCGGCCAGTTCACCCGGGCCGAGATCGCGGCCGCCGGCGCGGCGCTGCTCTACATCGCCCGCACGCAGCTCGCGGCCCGTCCGCCCCTGGCGGTCCCGACCCGCGAGGATGGCGGCGCCACCCTGGCGATCGACGCGGCGACGCGGGCCAATCTCGAACTCACCCGCACCCTTTCGGGGGAGCGCGCCGGGAGCCTCCTCGCCACGATCGACCGGACCGTGACGGCGAACGGGGCGCGGCTGCTCGCCGAGCATCTCGCGGGCCCGTTGACCCATCTCGACGCCATCGCCCGGCGGCACGCCGCGGTGGCGTATCTGGTGGAGGACGCGCGCCTGCGCGGCTTCCTGCGCGACGCCCTGGCCCGCGCGCCCGACCTCGCGCGGGCGCTCTCGCGGACGGGGCTCGGTCGCGCGGGTCCTCGGGACCTCGCGGCCATCCGCGACGGCCTCGCGGTCGCGGCGGATCTCGGCGCGCGCCTCGCCACCATGAACGGCCTCCCGGCGGAACTCGCCCGGCTGGCCGAGCATCTGGCCGAGGCCGACCGGGCGCTCATCGCGACCCTGGCGGCGGCGCTCGCCGACGAGCTGCCCCTGAGCCGGCGCGACGGCGGCTTCGTCCGCACGGGCTACCACCCGGAGATCGACGAGGCGCGGACCCTCGGACAGGATTCCCGCAAGGTGATCGCGGCCCTTCAGGCGCGCTACGCCGAGCAGACCGGCTGCCGGACCCTGCGGATCAAGCACAATAACCTGCTGGGCTACTTCATCGAGGTCCCGCAATCGGTCGGCGAGGCCTGCCTGAAGGGCTTGCAGAGCGAGTTCGTCCATCGCCAGACCATGGTGGACGCGATGCGCTTCACCAGCGTCGAGCTGGGCGAGCTCGAATCGAAGATCTCGGGCGCCTCCGACCGGGCCCTGGCCCTGGAGGCCGCCGTCTTCGACGACCTCGCGGCCCGCGTGCTGGCCCAGGCCGAGCCCGTCGCCGAGGTGGCCGAGGCGCTGGCCGGGCTCGACGTAGCGGCGAGCCACGCGGAACTCGCCGTCGAGCTCGACTGGCGGCGTCCTGTGGTCGACGACTCGCTCAGCTTCGTCGTGGTCGGCGGCCGCCACCCGGTGGTCGAGGCGGCCCTGCGCCGGGCCGGCGAGCCGTTCATCGCCAACGACTGCGACCTGTCCGGCGACACGCGCGGCCGGATCCGGCTGATCACCGGCCCCAACATGGGCGGCAAGTCGACCTTCCTGCGCCAGAACGCGCTGATCGCGGTGCTCGCCCAGATCGGCGCCTTCGTGCCGGCCGCGGAGGCGCGGATCGGCCGGGTCGACCGGCTGTTCTCCCGCGTCGGCGCCGCCGACGATCTCGCCCGGGGGCAATCGACCTTCATGGTCGAGATGGTCGAGACCGCGGCGATCCTCAACCAGGCGACCCGGCGCTCCCTGGTGATCCTGGACGAGATCGGCCGCGGCACCGCGACCTTCGACGGCCTGTCGATCGCCTGGGCCTGCCTGGAGCACCTCCACGAGGTGAATGCCTGCCGGGCGCTGTTCGCTACGCATTTCCACGAGCTGACGGCGCTGGGCGACCGGCTGGCGCGATTGGAGAACGCCACCCTGAAGGTGGCCGAGCACCGGGACGGCGTCGTGTTCCTGCACGAGGTCGTGCCGGGCGTCGCCGAGCGCAGCTACGGGCTGCAGGTGGCACGGCTCGCCGGCCTCCCGGGCAGCGTCGTGACCCGGGCCGGGGCGATCCTCAAGAGCCTGGAGAAAGCCGAGCGGGGCCGTCCCGCCCGCGCCCGGATCGACGACCTGCCGCTCTTCGCGGCCCTCGCGCCACCCCCGCCGCCGGAGCCGCCGCCGGAGGATCCGCTGGGCGCGCTGCTCGACGGGATCGACCCGGACGCGCTGACGCCGCGCGAGGCGCTGGACGCGCTCTACCGGCTGAAGCGCGAGCGGGCGGCGCGGGGTTGAGACCCGTGGGCCGCGCGCCGGGGGCCTGACCCGAAGAATCTCAGACGGGCGCGGGCGAGAACCCGTCCGGGCAGGCCGGCCCGTCGCGGCCGGCCCGGCGATCGGCCACGTAGTCGAGGGTGCTGGCCACGACGCGCTCGGAATAAGGCTTGGCGATCACCCCGATCGCGCCTGCGAAATCGGCCGGGATGCGCTTGGCGTTGGCGGTCATGAACACCACGGTGGTGCGCCGGTCGGCCGACAGCGCCCGGGCCACGTCGATGCCGGTCGGGCCGTCGACGAGGTGGATGTCGACGAGGGCGACGTCGGGCGCCGTGGACCGGCCCATCGCGATGGCCTCCGTCGCGTTGCCGGCGACGCCGACGGTGACGTGCCCGAGATCGTCCAGCAGGCATTCCAGCTCGAGGGCGATCAGGGCCTCGTCCTCCACCACGAGGATGCGGAGGCCGGCGTCCGCGGCGGCGTTCCCGGTCCCCATGCGCTCTTCGTCCTCCGGCCCCGCGGCCGACGAGCTTGATGCCTCCACGTCGATTTCTCAAGCCGGCTGCTGGAGCGGGATGTCGATCTCGACGGTCGTGCCTGGGCCGGCATCCGCCCAGGCGATGGTCCCGCGCATCTGCCGGACGACCATCTCCACGAGATTGCGCCCGAACCCCGCCGGGTTCGGGGCCGCCGCGCCGACGCCGACGCCGTCGTCGCGGATCGTCATGTGCATCCCGCCCTCGGTGCGGCGGGCGACGATCGACACGCGCCCCTCGCGCTCGCCCGGGAAGGCGTGGCGCAGGGCGTTGGCCGTCAATTCGTGGATCATCAGCGCGAGCGGCGCCGCCATCGCGGCGGCCACCGCGATCGGCTCGACGTCGGCCTCCACCCGGCGTCGCTCCGGGTCCAGGCCGGCATTCATGTCGGCCAGGAACTCGGCCGCGAAGTCGCCGAGGTTGAAGTGCGTGCAGTCGCCCTCGGAGTAGAGCATCCGGTGCGCCGTCGAGAGGGCGCCGATCCGCTCCGCCATGCCCTGGAGTGCGTCGCGTGCCTCGCCCTCGGGCGTGCGCCGCGCCTTCAGGAGCATCAGCGACGAGATCACCTGGAGATTGTTCTTCACCCGGTGGTCGACCTCGTGGAGGAGGGCGGTCTTCTGCTCCAGCGCCGATGTCAGGTCCTGGGTCCGCGCCGCGACGAGGCGCTCCAGCTCGTCGTTGGTGCCGCGCATCGACACCTCCATCTGGTGGACATGGGTCATGTCCGCCTGGGCGGCGTAGAAGTAGGCGAGCCCCTCGGCGTCGCGCACCGGGGTGATGGTCATCGCGTTCCAGAAGGACGTCCCGTCCTTGCGATAGTTGAGCAGCTCCACCGAGATCGGCTCTTCGGCCTCCACGGCCGAGCGGATCCGCTGCACCGTCGACCGATCGGTGGCCGGCCCCTGCAGCATCCGGCAGTTGCGCCCGACGATCTCGTCCGCGGCGTAGCCCGTGGCGCTCAGGAACGCGTCGTTCGCCCAGGCGATCGGGTTGTCGGGCGCGCGGGCATCGGTGATGACCATCGGCGACGGGCTCGACGCGAACGCGTCGACGAGCGTCGCGAGGGGCGGACCGGTCTCGGATCGGGCACTCAACGCATCATTCCACAGTCAGGCGGTGGCCCCGTTCGTCCGGCGGCGCCACCATCGCGCTCCGACCGCGGGACGTGGACACCGCGTTAAGCAAGCTTCTACCAAGATTGGGGCGCAAGACAGCACGATCCAGCGGAGACAGGTGCGGCGTAAGGCTGCCACGATTTCGCGGGATCAAGGCCACGAACGCTCAGGAGTTCCATGCCATGGCGAACCAGCCACAGGCGACGCGTCGCTTCCGGCTCCGCGACATCGTCGAGGACCGGCGGATCGCGCTCATGCTGGCACTCGGATTCTCGTCCGGACTGCCGCTGCTCCTGGTGCTGGGGACGTTCACGCTCCGCCTCGCCTTCTCGGACATCGACGTCCGGGCGATCGGCCTGTTCAGCTACGTGGCGCTGCCCTACTCGCTGAAGTTTCTCTGGGCGCCCGCGATCGACCGCCTGAACGTGCCGGTGCTGAGCGCCCGGCTCGGGCGCCGCCGCGCCTGGATGGTGACGACGCAGGCCGCGGTCGCCCTGTGCCTGATCCTGATGGCCTTCTCGGACCCGAAGACCAACCTCGCGCTCCTCGGGCTCGGGGCCTTCCTGGTGGCGTTCTGCGCGGCCAGCCAGGACGTCGTGATCGACGGTTGGCGCATCGACGCCGCCGGCAGCGACTTCCAGGGCATCCTGGCGGCGACCTCGAACCTCGGCTACCGCCTCGGCCTGATCAGCGCCGGCGCGGGCGCGCTGTTCATCGCCTCCGCGGGGGGCTGGACGCTGGCCTACCTGATCATGGCCGCCCTCATGCTGGTCGGGATGATCGCTGCCCTGCTGGCCCCGGCCTTCGACAGACCGCGCGCGGCCCCCGCCGAGACGCCCGGCCGGTCGCGGTTCTGGTCGATGCGCCGCGCCATCCTGGAGCCGCTGACCGAGCTGCACGGCCGGTTCGGCGGCGCGCTCTGGGGCATCCTCCTGCTCGTGGCCCTGTTCCGGCTGCCCGACTTCCTGTCGGGCGTCATGGCGAGCCCGCTCTACCGGACGCTGGGCTTCGACCTGAAAGAGATCGCCACCGTCACCAAGCTCTACGGCATCTGGGTCGGCATCGCGGGCGGCTTCGCGGGCGGCTGGGCGCTGGCCCGGTTCGGCCTGTTCCCGACGCTGCTGCTGGGCGCCTTCCTGGCCGCCGCCTCCCACCTCGCCTTCGCGTGGCTGGCGGCCGGCGCGCCCGAGATCTGGCGCCTGACCGTGGCCATCTCGATCGAGAATTTCTGCGGCTCCTTCGCGGGGATCGTGCTGATCGCCTACATGTCGAGCCTCACCAGCCCGGCCTACGCGGCGACGCAGTACGCGCTGTTCTCCTCGCTCTACGCGCTGCCGGGCAAGCTGATCGCGGGCTCGTCGGGCTTCGTGGTCGCGGCGATCGGCTACCCGGCCTTCTTCGTCATGACCTCCCTCGTAGGAATCCCCGTCCTCGTGCTCTGCCTCGCGGTCGGGCGCCGGAGTGGTCGGGTGGAGGCCGCGGCCCCGGCGCGGGACGCCCAGGAGCCGGGGAACCGCATCCCGGGGCCCGAGCTTCCTACCACGGCGCGCGCCCCCGGGGCCGCGTGAGCGGGACAGATCCAGGGATCGACGGATGAGCACGAGCGACCTCACCCGCGCCGGCGAGATGCTGCCGGCCGAGACGCCAGAGATAGCGCTGAGCGACGCGGACCTCGCCGCCCTGCGCCGCGCCGTGCAGGTGCTGGAGCGTCCGAGCCTCGCGGCGCGGCTCTCCGCGGCGGCCGGCGCGCCCCTCGACATCATCGGCCGATCGCTGCCGGCCCCGGTCACCGAGGCCGTCAGCCGCAGCACCGAGGTGGCCATGCGGGGCGCGCTGCGCGTCGCGCTGGCGACGCTGCCGCGCAAGGAACTCGTCCCCGCCGAGGGCGAGGGTCTCGGCGGTGTGGCCGCGAAGGCCGAGAGCCGTCTCGCGCGGCTGCTCGGCTCGGGCGACGCCAAGCACAAGGCGATGGCGGCACTCTCGGGCGCGGTCGGCGGCGCGTTCGGCCTCGCGACGCTGGCGGTCGAGCTGCCGGTCTCGACCACGCTGATGCTGCGCTCGATCGCCGAGATCGCCCGGGAGGAGGGGGAGGATCTCGAGACCCCCGAGGGCGCGCTCGCCTGCGTGCAGGTCTTCGCCCTCGGCGGCCGGGCCATGGCGGAGACCGAGGCGGGCTCAGCGCTCACCGAGAGCGGCTACTTCGCGGTCCGCGCCGCGCTGGCCAAGACCCTGTCGGAGGCGGCCCGCTACGCCGGGAGCAAGACGCTCCTCGACCAGTCGGCCCCGGCGCTGATCCGCTTCACCGCGCAGATCGCCGCGCGCTTCGGGCTCGTGGTCTCCCAGAAGGTCGCCGCGCAGGCGGTGCCGATCCTCGGCGCCTTCGGCGGGGCGGCGGTCAACACCGCCTTCATGAACCACTTCCAGTCGACCGCGCGGGCACATTTCACCGTGCGCCGCCTGGAGCGCGCCTACGGCGCCGCCGCCGTGCGGGCCGCCTACGAGGTCGAGAAGGCGGGCCTCGGGATCGCTTGATCCGCCCGCAGTAAAGCCGCAAGGATCCGCGCCATCCGCACGGGGCGGAGGCACGGAGGCGGTCCTGATCGGCAACGGCGAGATGGTGGCCCGGCTGGCGCTGGCGGCCCTGTTCGGCAGCGTGGTCGGCCTGGAGCGCGAGCGGCTGCTCTGGGCGGCCGGCCTGCGGACGCACATGCTGGTCTGCGTCGGCTCCTGCCTGATCATGCTGGTCTCGGCCTTCGGCTTCGCCGACGTGCTGGGCGCCGAGCACGTGGTGCTCGATCCCTCCCGTATCGCCGCGCAGGTCGTCTCCGGCATCGGCTTCCTCGGCGCGGGGACGATCCTGCTGCGCGGCGAGGTGGTGAAGGGCCTCACCACGGCCGCGAGCCTCTGGGGTGTGGCGGCGATCGGGCTGGCGATCGGCAGCGGCCTCTACGTGCCGGCCCTCGCCGCGACGGCGCTCATCGTCGGCATCCTGGCCGGCGTGAAGCCCTTCGAGGAGCGCTGGCGCGACCGAATGCGCGCCCAGACGCTGCGGCTGACCGCCAAGCGCGGCACCATGTCGATCGACACCCTCCAGGCGGCGACCGGCGAGCGCGCCTCGCGCGTCCGGACCTTCACGGTCCATCCGGGCCCCGACCCGGACCACGACGAGGTCACCGTCACCTTCGTGCGCCTGTCGCGGACGAGCTTCGAGACCATCGCGGCGAAGCTGCGAGCGATGCCGGACGTCACCTCCGTCGACGTGGCGGAGAGCTGACGGCGGGTAATGCGGGGCGTGCCGCCGCCGGGGCTCAGAGCGCCCCGGCGCCCTCGCCGTCGAGGAACAGGCGGTAGGCCGGGTTCTCGGTCTCGTCGGTGGCCGGGTAGCCGAGCGCCTCGATGACGGCGTCGAAGCGGGCGCGCTCGGCCGGCGGCACCGCGATCCCGGCGAGCACCCGGCCGTAATCGGCGCCGTGGTTGCGGTAGTGGAACAGCGTGATGTCGAAGTCCGGGCCCAGCGCTTCGAGGAACTTCATCAGCGCGCCCGGCCGCTCCGGGAACTGGAAGCGGAACAGGCGCTCGTGCGCCACCCCCACGGCCCGGCCGCCGACCATGTAGCGGACATGGACCTTGGCCATCTCGTTGTCGCTCATGTCGAGGACGCGGTAGCCGGCGTCGCGCAGGGAGCTGATCAGCGCCTGCTTCTCGCGCTTGCCGCCGCCGACGTTGATGCCCACGAAGATCTGCGCCTCGGAGCCCGGGGAGTGGCGGTAGTTGAACTCGGTGACGGCGCGCGGGCCGAGCGCCTGAATGAAGGCGCGATAGGCGCCCGGACGTTCCGGGATGGTCACGCCGATCAGGACCTCGCGCTGCTCGCCGATCTCGGCGCGCTCGGCGATGTGGCGCAGGCGGTCGAAGTTCAGGTTCGCCCCCGACGAGATGGCGATCAGCGTGCCGTCGCCGCCCTCGCGCTCCGCGTAGAGCTTGGCGCCGGCGAGGCTCAGCGCCCCGGAGGGCTCGGACACCGCGCGGGTGTCGTCGAAGATGTCCTTGACCGCGGCGCACATGGCGTCGGTGTCCACGGTGATGACCTCGTCGAGATGCTCGCGGCAGAGCCGGAAGGTCTCCTCGCCGGCCTGCCGCACGGCGACACCGTCGGCGAACAGGCCGACGCTCGGCAGGCTGACCCGGGTGTCGGCCGCGAGCGCGGCGGCCATGCAGGCGGCGTCCTCGGGCTCGACGCCGATCACCTTGGTGCCGGGCCTCAGGTACTTCACGAAGGTGGCGATCCCGGCGGCCAGCCCGCCGCCGCCCACCGGCACGAAGATCGCCTCGATCGGGCCGGTATGCTGCTCCAGGATCTCCTTGCCGATGGTGCCCTGGCCGGCGATCACGTCCGGATCGTCGAAGGGGTGCAGGAAGGTCAGGCCCTGCTCGGCCTCGAGGATCTTGGCCTGCGCCAGGGCCTCGTCGAAAGCGTCGCCGTGCAGCACGACCTCGGCCCCGCGCGCCCGGCAGGCATCGACCTTGATCGAGGGGGTGGTGCGCGGCATCACGATGACGGCCCGCGCGCCGAGCTTGGCGGCGGCGAGGGCGACGCCCTGGGCGTGGTTGCCCGCCGAGGCGCAGACGACGCCGCGGGCGATCTGGTCGGGGCGCAGGCCCGACATCTTGTTGTAGGCGCCGCGCAGCTTGAACGAGAAAACCGGCTGGAGATCCTCGCGCTTGAGCAGGACCGGCCGGCCGAGCCGCTGCGTCAGGCGCGGCATCGGATCGAGGGGGCTCTCGATCGCGACGTCGTAGACGCGGGCGGTGAGGATCTTGCGGATGTAGTCCGTCACGGTGTGCAGTCTCGGCCGATGCGCGGGGCGATGCCGGCCAGATAGACCCTCCGGCCCGCGGATGCGAGCGCGCCCCGCGCGCGGCAGGTCAGCCGAGACGGTCCACCAGCGCCGCCACCCAGACGAGCAGCGCCGCCATCTGCGCCATGAAGGTGCCGGCGGAGGCGAGGTCCTTCACGGTCCCGATCATCGGGTGATGGCCCGGATGGACGTGGTCGCAGAGCTTCTCGACGGCGGTGTTCAGGAACTCCGCGGCCAGCATCAGCAGCAGGCTGACCATCAGGGCGACGCGCACCCAGAGCGTCGCGCCGAGGAACAGCGCGACCGGGATCCCGAGCGCCAGGAGCACGAGTTCCTGGCGCACGGCCCGCTCGGTTCGCGCGCCGTGGCGCAGGCCGCGCCAGGAATTGAGGAAGGCGAGGACCAGGGCGTTCATCGGATGGCGGCCTCCGGCACGGACCGGCTGATCCACTTGGCGAGCAGCGGGCCGGTGAGCAGCACCACGAACAGGCGCAGGGTCTGGACTGCCAGCACGAAGGAGACGTCCGCCTTCGAGCCGACCGCGATGATCGCCACCGAGTCGAGGCCGCCGGGGCTCGTGGCGAGGATGGCGGTCAGCAGGTCGATGGGCAGCAGGAGGGTCAGCCCCCAGCCCCACGCCGCGCAGAGGGCGATGACCGAGAAGGTCGCCACCAGGATGCCCGGCAGGGCGGTGACGGTCAGGCGCAGCGTCTCGCGGGTGAAGCGCAGGCCCACGTAGATGCCGATGCAGGCGTAGGCGAGTTCGAGGAGCGGCACCGGCAGCGCCATCCGGACGAGCCCGGTAGCGTGGAGCAGGCTGCCCAGCACCATCGGCCCGATCTGCGCGCCGGCCGGAACCCGCAGGGCGAGCGCCGCGCCCGCGCCGACGACGGCGACCGCGAGCGTCGCCAGCAGCGAGAGCGGACCGGTGACCTCGCCGGCGCCGGCCGACGCCCCCGGGACCGGGGCCTCCATCAGGAAGCGGGCGGCCAGCGAGGCCGAGAACACCACGGCGGCGACGCGCACGTACTGCATGAAGGCGACGAGGCGCGGATCGGCGCCGAAATCCTCGGCCATCGCCACCATGGCGGAGGCGCCGCCGGGGGACGATCCCCAGGCCGCGGTGGTCCCGGGGAGCACGCGCAGGCGGGTCAGGATCCAGCCGACGAGGCCGCTGACCGCGACGGTGACCAGCACGACGGCGACGATGAGCGGCCCGTCTTCCATCAGGGTCTGGGCGATCTGCCCGGTGACGGCGTGCGCGACGAGGCAGCCGATCGCCGCCTGGGAGGCCTGGAACGCGGTCCGCGGGACGCGCAGGCGCGAGCCGCCGACGCCGAAGGCGATGGCCGCGATCATCGGCCCGAGCAGCAAAGCGGCCGGGAACTGCGCCTGCATGAGGCCGTACGACACGGCCGCGGACGCGGCGGCGAGGGCGGCCCAGAGGCCGAGGGTGCGGAGAGGGGGCAAGGCGACCGATCGGGAGAGGCCCGCTTCAGCCGGCAGGCGTCAGGCGCGCGCTATACCGCAATATTGGCCCTCTCACGGCAGAGTTTCGGCACGGCGCCCCCGCGCGGAACTCAGGGCTCGCGCGTGAGGGCCGCGAAGGCGGCGTCGAGGCGCGCCCGGGCGTCGGCCAGGCCCTTCCGGCGGGCGTCGAGCCAGTCGCGGTCGGTCCGCAGCCGCGCCTGCGCGGCGCCCAGCATCCGCCGGACCTCCGCGGGCTGCGGGCCGCCGAGCCCCTTCGCGGCGTCGATCATGCCGCGGGCCGACAGCGCCGCCCGGAAGCGGGCCTCGTCGAGGGGCAGGTCCGGCTTCAGCCCCGACCCGGCCGCGGCCTCGGCGTAGATGCGCCGCACCTCCGGGAAGGGCAGGTCGGCCGGGCGCAGGTCGTGGCTGCGGCCGTAGCTCACGAGCTCGGACGCGAAGTGGTGGCCGAGCCGGAACGGCACGTCGGCCTCGCGCTGGAGCGTGTCGGCGAGCTCGGTGGTGGTGGAGTAGTCCGCCGCGACCTCGTCGGCGGCGCGCGCCCGGTCCACGACCAGCCCGTCGAGGACGCGCGTCCAGCGCCGGCACATCTCGGCGGCCTCGGCCAGGGTCCGCCCCGGCGGCTCGGCTTGGTTGCGCTTGTAGTCCGGCATGCCGGAATCGACGTTGTGCGCCATGATGACGAAGGCCTGGGCGGCCCCCACGACGTCGCTGGCCTTCATGCGCAGGCTGTAGAGCGCGACGGGGTTGCGCTTCTGCGGCATGATGCTGCTCGGCCCGGTGAGCGCGCCCTCCCGCAGCAGGATCCAGGGCCGGGTCTGGTGGTACTGCGCGTAGAGATCCTGCGCGAAGCTGCCGGCCGTGGTGGCGAGGTTCGCCGCGAGCCCGGTCAGCTCGAGCCCCATGTCCATGGGCGCGAGCTGGCCGGAATCGTAGCTGTTCTCCACCGGCGCGTCGAAGCCGAGCAGCGCCGCGAGCCGGTTTCGATCCACCGGGAAGCTCGACGTTCCCAGGGCGGCCGCGCCCAGGGGCGACAGGTTCAGCCGCGCCCAGCTCTCCCGAAGGCGATCAATGTCGCGGGCGAGGACGGATGCGTAGCCCAGATAGACGTGGCCGAGCGTCGTCGGCTGGGCCTGGACCCCGTTGGTGTAGGCCGGGACGATCGTGTCGGCCTCGCGCTCGGCCACCGCCAGCAGGGCCGCCCGGGCCTCGTCGAGGGCCTTCGCGAGGTTCAGGAGGCGGTCGCGCTGCTCGAGCTTCAGCACCGTCGGGATGATGTCCTGGCGGCTGCGCCCGGAATGCATCCGGGTGGCGTCGGCCCCCGCGATGGCGGTGATGAGCGGCTCGATCCGCAGGTAGTCGTCCGGCCGGTCGGCCCCCGGCTTGGCGGCGTCGGCGGCGACCTGGTCGAGGGCGCGGGCGACGGTCGCGCCGAGCGCCCGCGGCACGATTCCGATCTCGACCGTCATCACCAGGGAGGCGCGGTTGATCTGGTCGATCCGGGCGAAGCTGTCCTGCGGCGCGGCGCGCGCCCCCGCGGGCACCAGCAGCGCCAGTACGGCCCAGACCATCGTGCGCCGCATCGAGCCGCTCCCTGTCGTCACCGGCCCTGATAGACCGGTTGCGGCCCCTCTTCCTATTCACAACCGCTCAAGGCGGGCGTCCGCGGCGGCTCAGGCAACGGCCTCCCCGTCGCGGCAGGCGGCCGTGCCTGCGGGCGCGTGCGCCCGGAAGAAGGCGGCCAGGCTCGCGAGGCCGGCGGCCCGCGGATCGCTCGCGCGCCAGACCAGCGCGATGGTCCGCCCGGGACCGTCGACGTCGAAGGCGCGGGTGACCGTCAGGCCGCTGGGATCGGGGCTCGCCGGAACTGCCAGGGCCGGGAGCAGCGTGTAGCCGGCGCCCGCCGCCACCATCGAGCGGAGCGTCTCCAGGCTGGTGGCGTGGCGGCCGACCGACGAACCGGCGCCGCAGGCGGCGATCGTCTGGTCGCGCAGGCAGTTGCCCTCGTCGAGGAGCAGCAGGTCCGGCCCAGCAATCTCGTTGGCGGAGAGCGCGCCGCCCCGGGCGAGGGTGTGCTCGGCCGGGCAGGCGAGCCAGAACGGTTCGACGAACAGCGGCGAGACCGCGAGCCCGTGCGAGGGCAGCGGCAGCGAGACCAAGGCCGCGTCGATGCGGCCGTCGCGCAGACCCTCGACGATGTCGGCCGTGCGCGATTCGGACAGCGAGAGCATCAGCAGCGGGTACTGCTCGCGCAGGGGCCGCAGCACCAGCGGGAAGAAGTAGGGGCCGAGCGTCTGGATCGCCGCCAGCACGAGACGCCCGGTGAGCGGCGAGCCGCGCCCCTCGCTGGCCAGCGCCAGGAGCCGCTGCGCCTCCGCCAGGACGACCCGCGCCTGCCGGACAATGGCCTGCCCCGCCTCGGTGAGCAGGATCCGCCGGTTCGAGCGCTCGAACAAAGTCAGGCCGAGCGCGGTTTCCAGCTTACGGACCTGCACGCTCAGCGTCGGTTGGCTGACGTTGCAGCGCTCGGCAGCCCGGCCGAAATGCCCCTCGTCGGCGACGGCGACGACGTATTCGAGATCGCGGAGGGAGAGGCCGGCCAGATTCATAGGCTGCGTCTATCAGAACCTTTGTGACGATGCATTTGCCTCGGGGTCACGCCCCGGTCATAACCCTTCACCAGAACGGTTCCAGGCTGACTTCGCTGTCCACCGAGAGCCTTCGCAGTACGGAGAGACGGTACGCATGAGCGATCAACGCCCGATCCTGACCACCCGCCAGGGCCATCCGGTCCGCGACAACCAGAGCACCCGCACGGTCGGTGAGCGGGGCCCGGCCACGCTCGAGAACTACCAGTTCATCGAGAAGATCACGCATTTCGACCGCGAGCGGATCCCGGAGCGCGTCGTCCACGCCCGCGGCGCCGGCGCCCACGGGTGGTTCGAGGCCTACGGCAAGATCGGCGACGAGCCGGCCTCCAAGTACACCCGCGCCCGGGTGCTGAACGAGACCGGCGTGAAGACGCCGATGTTCGTGCGCTTCTCGACGGTCGCCGGCGCCAAGGAGAGCCCGGAGACCGAGCGCGATCCGCGCGGCTTCGCGGTCAAGTTCAAGACCGTCGACGGCAACTGGGACCTCGTGGGCAACAACCTCAAGGTCTTCTTCATCCGCGACGCGATCAAGTTCCCCGACATGATCCACGCGTTCAAGCCGGACCCGGTGACGAACCGGCAGGAGGCGTGGCGCTTCTTCGACTTCGTGGCCCAGCACCCCGAGTCGATCCACATGGTGACGCACCTGAAGTCGCCCTGGGGCATCCCGGCCAATTACCGCGAGATGGAAGGCTCGGGCGTCAACACCTACAAGCTGGTCAACGACCAGGGTGAGGCGGTGCTCTGCAAGTTCCACTGGGAGCCGAAGCAGGGCGTGCGCAACCTGACCTCGAGCCAAGCCTCCGAGATCCAGGCCAAGGATGTCGGCCACGCGACCCGCGACCTGTACGACAACATCAAGGCCGGGAATTTCCCCGAGTGGGAGTTCTGCGTCCAGATCATGCCGGACGGCCCGAACGACCACCTGTCGTTCGACCCGCTGGACGACACGAAGCTGTGGCCGGTGGACCAGTTCCCGCTGCTGCCGGTGGGCCGCATGGTGCTCGACCGCGTGCCGGACAACTTCTTCGCCGAGGTCGAGCAGTCGGCCTTCGGGACCGGCGTGCTGGTCGACGGCATCGACTTCTCGGACGACAAGATGCTGCAGGGGCGGACGCTGTCCTACTCGGACACGCAGCGCTACCGCGTCGGCGCCAACTACCTCCAGCTGCCGATCAACGCGCCGCAGCCCGGCGTGAAGGTCTACTCGAACCAGCGCGACGGTCAGATGGCCTACACGGTCGACGGCACCGGCCCGAACAAGCACATCAACTACGAGCCCTCGACGCTGGCCGAGGGCCTGCGCGAGGCGCCGAAGCCCGCCAAGGACTACCACCAGCCGGTGGAGGGCCGCCTCGGGCGCTACCAGACCTCGCGGACCGAGGACGACTACACCCAGGCCGGCGTCCGGTACCGCTCGTTCCAGGATTGGGAGCGCGACGACCTGATCGCCAACCTCGTGGCCGACATGAAGCAGTGCCCGGAGCCGATCCAGCTGCGGATGGTCTGGCACTTCTGGCACGCCGACGAGGATTACGGCCGCCGCGTCGCCGAGGGCGCCGGGATCGATCTGGAGAAGGCCAAGGCCCTGCCGCCGCTGCCGGGTCGCGCCGCCCCGGGCAAGCGCCTGCAGTCCGAGACCCTGACCGACGGCTCGCAGGCCCACCGGGTCGCCGCCGAGTAAGCCTCGCGCGCGCGCTCATCGACACAGCCCCGCGCGGTCACCCGGCCGCGCGGGGTTCTCGTTTGCGGGACGGACGGGGGCGAAGATGGCGAGTGTCGTGCACCGCGGGCCCGGCCCGAACGCCGTCATCGGCGGCATGCGGGTCTCCTATCTCGCGCGCAGCGACGAGACCGGCGACGGCCTCGGCATCTACCGCGTCGCGATGGATCCCCGGACGCCGGGCGCGGGACTGCACCGCCACGCCCGGCTGACCGAGACGTTCTCGGTCGAGGCCGGCCGGCTCGCCCTCCACGTCGACGGTGCGGATCACGACCTCGGACCGGGCGACTTCGCGCTGATCCCGCCCGGCGTCGCGCACGCCTTCGCCAATCGGGGCGACCGCCCGGTGCGCTTCACGCTGAGCTTCGCGCCGGCGCTCGGCCGCGAGGGCTTCTTCGAGGGTCTGGCCCGCCTCGCCGCGGAGGGACGGCTCGGCGACGCCGCCGCGATGACCGACCTGATGGCCCGCTACGATCAGGAACCGCTGGCCGGGTTCGCCGGCTGGAGTTCGGTCGGCGGCTGAGCGGCCGGATCCCGCGGCTCGGGTTCGGCCGCGCTGACCTTCCGGTCGCGTCCGGCGGCGAGCCCGATCAGGATCGCCGCGACGGTGATGCCGACGAACAGGGCGCCCGGCACGGCCCAGCCGCCGGTCGCCTCGTGGGCGAGACCGAAGACCAGCGGCCCCAGCGCGGCGCAGGTGTAGCCGATGCCCTGCGCCATGGCCGAGAGGCCGGCGGCGCTCGCCGCGTCCGCCGCGCGCAGCACGATCAGGGTCAGGCCCAGCCCGAAGCAGCCGCCGATCCCGAAGCCCAGCGCGCAGGCGGCGGGAATCCGCAGGGACTCCGCCCCGAAGGCGAGGACCACGAAGGCGGCGGCCGTCAGGCCGGGAATCACGACGATCCAGGCGCGCTGGTCGCGGGCGCGGGCCGCCAGCATGGCAACGAGCAGGGCGCCCGGCGCCTGAACCAGCGTCGCCAGCGAGGCGTAGAGCCCGGCATTCAGCGGCGTCAGCCCGCGGCCCTGCAGCAGCAGCGGCAGCCAGCCGAACAGGATGTAGGCGAGCGACGATTGCAGGCCCATGAAGCCCGTCACCCACCACGCCAGCGGGTTGCGGAGCAACCGCCCGGCCGAGGGCGCGGCGGTCGAGGCGGTGCGGCGGGCGAACGGGATCCACACGAAGGCCGCCACCAGCGCGGGCAGCGACCAGATCGCCAGGGCGGAGGGCCAGCCGCCCCCGAGGGCGTGCTCCACCGGCACCGAAGCCCCGGCGCCCGCGGCCGCGCCGAGGCACAGGGTCATCGTGTAGAGGCCGGTCATCAGGCCACCGTTGCCGGCGAAATCGCGCTTCACCAGCGCCGGCAGCAGGACGTTGTCGAGCCCGATCCCGATGGCCGCGAGCGCCGTGCCGGCGAAGAGCGGCACGAGGCCGCCGAGACCGCGGAGCGTCAGGCCGGCGACGAGGATGGTCGAGCCGGCGAGCACGGCGAGGTCGGGCCCGATCCGGCGGATCAACGGCGCGGCCAGCGCGCAGGCGATGCCGAGGCACAGGACCGGCAGCGTCGTGAGGATGGCGGCGCCGCCGGCGCCGAGCCCCGTGCCGTCCCGGATCGTCGCCAGCAGGGGGCCGACCGTGCTCAGCGCCGGGCGCAGGTTGAACGCGACCAGCATCAGCGCGAGGCCGAGCAGGAACCGGTTGGCGATCGCCCGGTCCGCGCTCACGGCCGCCGCCGCGCGATCACGGCTCCGCCCAGGCAGGCGGCCAGCATCAGCGCGAAGGCGGCGTCGCCGAACTGACCGTAGAGCGTGCCGCCGACGATGCGGGCGGGCAGGTCGGCGTCGAGCCAGGTCTCGGTGTCGAGCGCGGTGCGGGCGACGACGCGGCCGTGCGGGTCGATCACCGCGGAGATCCCGGTATTGGCGTCGCGCACGAGCGGCAGACCCTCCTCGACGGCGCGCAGGCGTGCCTGCGCTAGGTGCTGGCGCGGCCCCGGCGTGTCGCCGAACCACGCGTCGTTGGTGACGTTCAGGATCAGCCCCGGCGGCTGCGGGGACGGCGCGGCGTGCCCGGCGGGCAGGATCGCGCCCGGGAAGATCGCCTCGTAGCAGATCGTCGCCGCGACCGGCGGCAGGCCCGGCACCGTCAGGATCCGCTGCCCGGCGAGCGTCCCGGCCGAGAACCCGCCGGGAATCGCCACGAACTGGCGCAGCCCCACGGCCCGCAGGGCGGCGTCGAGGGGCGCGGGGAGGTACTCCCCGAACGGGACGAGGTGGACCTTATCGTAGCTGTCGGAGATCCGGCCGTCCGGGCCGATCACCAGGACCGCGTTGTAGAAGCGCAGGCGCTCGCCCGGTAGCGGCTCCTCGGCGCGGGCCGCCCCGGTGATCAGGTGCTGCCCGGGCTTGAGTCCGGCCGCCACCTTGGCCAGGGCGTCGGGGTCGCGCTGGATCAGGAACGGGAAGGCCGATTCCGGCCAGACGATGTGGGTCGGTTCCGGCGCGCCGGTCTCCGTCGGGCGCTGGCTCAGCTCGATGTAGCGGTCGACGATGTCGGCCCGGTTCTCGGGCCTGAACTTGGCGTCCTGGGGCAGGTTGGGCTGGACGAGCCGCAGCCGGACACCCGCGACCACCGGGTCGGGCGGACCGAGTCGCTCGGCCCCGTAGAGCGCCAGGCCGGCGAGCACGATCGCGGCGGCGGCGCTCGGCCCGAACCGGGCACGCGGATTCGCGCCGGTGGCGAGCGTCGCGGGCGCCGCGCAGACCAGCGCGGCCAGGATGCACAGGCCGTAGAGCCCGATCGCCGCCGCCCCCTGCATCAGCCAGAGGTTCTGGGCCAGCGCCATCCCGAGGGTGTTCCAGGGGAACCCCGTGAACAGGTGGCCGCGCAGCCAGTCGGCCGCGCCGAGCCCGAAGGCCAGGGCGGCGATCCGCGCCGCGCCGCGGCCCCAGAGCAGGCCCGCGGCGCCGAAACCGGCGCCGTAGAACAGGCCGAGGACGAAGGGCAGGCCGATCACGCCGAGCGGCAGGGCCCAGAGGAACTCGTCGGCCTCGACCAGGAAGGCCTGGCCCAGCCACCAGAGTCCGGCGGTGAGGTAGCCGAAGCCCCAGGCCCAGCCGATGAGGAAGCAGGGGGCGAATCGCCGGACCGTCGTCCGGCCGGCGGCCGCCCCGTCCTGCAGCCAGACCGCGACCGTCAGGGAGACCGCGAGCGCCGGCAGGAGCCCGTAGGGCGGCATGGCCATCGCGCCCAGGGCGCCGGCGAGCCACGCCAACCCGAGCCGGCGCCAGCCGGTCAGGCGCGCGATCGCCAGCACCGCGCCGGGCACGCGCGCCCGCTCCGGATCGGACATGGGGCCCGGCATCGGCCCGCGCATCGGTGCGCCGGCCGCCGCGGGCAACCGGGCGAAACCGTCCACCAGACCCGTCACGCCGCGACCGTCACGGGTGCGGCGTCTCGGCGACCGGGGCGTTCGCGGGCGGCGGCAGGGCGAGCGGCACGACATTGCCGATGCGCGCCGCGCCCTTGTGGAACCGGAGCCGCTTCAGGCGGCGCGGATCGGCGTCGAGCACCTCGAACTCGAGGTCCCCGGGGCCGGCGATCAGCTCGCCGCGCGACGGGACGCGGCCCGCCAGCGTCACGATCATGCCGCCCAGCGTGTCGATCTCCTCGGCCATCTCGCCGACGGCCGCGACGAGGTCGACGCCCGTCACTTCGGAGACCTCGGCCAGCGGCGTGCGCGCGTCGGCCACGAAGACCTCGCCCTCGCCCTCGACGCGCTGGACGTACTTGTCCTCGGCAACGTCGTGCTCGTCCTCGATATCGCCGACCACGACCTCGATCAGATCCTCGATGGAGATCAGCCCGTCGGTGCCGCCGTACTCGTCGATGACCAGCGCCATGTGGGTGCGGGTCGCCTGCATCCGCACCAGCAGGTCGATCGCCGGCATGGAGGGCGGCACGAACAGGACCGGCCGCTGGATGCGCGCCGCCGCCAGCGTGGTCGTCAGATCGACCTTGCCGAGGTCCAGGCCGCGCGGCAGGCGCGACGCCGGCCGGCGCGGGCGCGGCGCGGCCGGCGCGTCCGCCGCGCCGCCGACCGCGAGTTCGGCGGGCTTCGAGACGGCGGGCGCGCTGCGGCGGGCCGGCTCGGCCTTGGCGGCGATGTGGTCGACGAGGTCGCGGATGTGGACCATGCCGCGGGGATCGTCGAGGGTCTCGCCGTAGACCGGCAGCCGGGAATGGCCGGCCGTGCGGAACAGCTTGAGCAACTCGCCGAGGCTCGTGTCGTTCGAGACGGCGACGATGTCGGCCCGGGGGACCATCACGTCGTCGACGCGCACCTTGTGCAGGCCGAGGACGTTCTTGAGCATGACGCGCTCGAGCGGGGTGAGGCCGCTCTCGCCGGCGTCCGGCTCCGCCAGCGCCTCCTCAAGACCCTCGCGCAGCGAATCGCGCGGCTTGAGATGGAGCGCCTGGAGCAGGCGGTCGTACCAGGGCTCCCGGTGCTGGGACTCGCCCTCGGTGGAACTGGGCGCGGCCAGGGCCGCGCCGCGACTTCGATCGTTGCTCATGTCTCTCGGGTCTGGGGTCGCTCGGACGTCGCGCGCTCAGGCATAGGGATCCGGGATGCCGAGGGTCGCGAGTGCCGCGACCTCGAGGGCTTCCATGGCATCGGCCTCGGCCTCGCCGATCTCGTGGTCCTGACCGAGACAATGCAGGGTGCCATGGACGAGGAGGTGGGCGAGGTGATTCTGGAGCGGCTTCGACTGCTCGGCACTCTCGCGCACCAGGGTCTCGTACGCAAGGACCACGTCGCCGAGGGGCGCGGCGGTCCCGGCATGCCGCGGCTGCGGGGTGGCCGGGAAGGACAGGACGTTGGTAGGCTTGTCCTTGCCGCGCCAGGTCCGGTTGAGTTCCTGAACGGCGGCGTCGTCGGTCAGCAGGACGCTGACCTCGACGGGTCCGTCCGGCCTCTCGGGGGCGACGGCGAGCCCGGCCTCGACGGCGCGGGTGACGAGGGCCTCGAGGTCCGGAACCGCCGTCTCCCAGCGCGCGTCCTCGACGGCGAGGTCGATCTCGTGGGGCATGGTCACGCCAGGGGCCGGCGACGGGGATTCGGGTTGCGGTCGGCCTCCGCGCTGCCGTGGGCGGCGCGCTCGTAGGCGGTCACGATCCGGCGGACGAGGTCGTGGCGGACCACGTCGACGTCCTTGAACCGCACGTGCCCGATCCCCTCGACGTCCTCCAGCACGCTGACCGCTTCCACGAGGCCGGATTTCTGGCCCGGCGGCAGGTCGATCTGGCTCGGATCGCCGGTGATGATCATGCGCGAGCCCTCGCCCAGGCGGGTGAGGAACATCTTCATCTGCATGGAGGTGGTGTTCTGCGCCTCGTCGAGCAGCACCACCGCGTTGGTGAGGGTTCGGCCGCGCATGAAGGCGAGCGGCGCGATCTCGATCTGGCCGGTCTGGAGGCCGCGATCGACGTGGCGGGCCTCCATGAAGTCGTACAGGGCGTCGTAGATCGGGCGGAGGTAGGGGTCGACCTTCTCGCGCATGTCGCCCGGCAGGAAGCCCAGGCGCTCGCCGGCCTCGACCGCGGGCCTGGACAGGATCAGCCGCTCGGCATGGCCCTGCTCCAGGAGCGACACGGCGTGGCCGACGGCGAGCCAGGTCTTGCCGGTCCCGGCCGGGCCCTCGGCGAAGACCAGCTCGTTGGTGCGCAGGAGCTTGATGTAGGCGTCCTGCGCCGGGTTGCGCGCCCGCACGGCCCCACGCTTGCGGGTAGCGATCTGCTCGAAATGCGGCCTGTCGGCCTCGGCCGCGATGACCTCGGCCGGGAACAGGGTCGCCTGCGCCGTAGCCTCGCGGATGGCGCCGTCCACGTCGCCGAGGGTCAGCGTGCTGCCGCCGGTTCGCACCCGGGCGTAGAGCTTCTGGAACACCCGCCGCGCCGTCTCGGCGGCGTCGGCCGGCCCCTTGATGACGAGGTGGTTGCCGAGCGCGGTGGCGGTGACCTCCAGCCGGCGCTCGATATGGGCGACGTTCTGGTCGTACTGGCCGAAGACGAGGCTCGCGAGGCGGTTGTCGTCGAAGGTCAGCGGCACCTCGACCGCCTCGTCCGATCCGGCCGGCCGCGCCGCCGGGCCGCGCCCCTTGAGCGCGCCGCGCGCGCCCGCACCGTCCGACGCGCTCAAGCCGCCATCCTCGCCATCATCCCGACCGCTCCGCTCCTCACGCCGCCGCAGCCGCGGAGACGAGTTCCCCGAACAGGCTGTTGGACCCCGCCTCGGTGATCCGCACGGGCACGACCTGTCCGATATGGTGAGGCGCGGCGTCGAACTGGACGGCCAGCAGGTGCGGCGTCTTGCCCGCGACCTGACCGGGATGCCGCCCGGGCTTCTCGACCAGAACGTCGAAGACCCGGCCGACGGCCGCCCGCTGATAGGCGTGGCGCTGGCCGTCGAGGAGCGCCTGCAGCTCGGCGAGCCGGGCCGCCATCACGGCCTCCGGCACCTGATCGGTGCGGTCGGCGGCCGGCGTGCCGGGGCGCGGGCTGTACTTGAACGAGAAGGCGCTCTCGAAGCCGACGTCGCGAACGAGCCGCAGGGTCTCGGCGAAGTCCGCGTCAGTCTCGCCGGGGAAGCCGACGATGAAGTCGGAGGACAGGGCGATGTCGGGCCGCGCCGCGCGGATCCGGTCCATCAGCCGGCGGTACTGGTCGCCGGTATGCTTGCGGTTCATCGCGGCGAGGATCCGGTCGGAGCCCGACTGCACCGGGAGGTGCAGGTAGGGCATCAGGGCCGGCACCTCGGCGTGCGCCCGGATCAGGGCGTCGTCGAAGTCGTTCGGGTGGCTCGTCGTGTAGCGGATCCGCGCGATGCCGGGGATCTTCGCCACCGCGCGCACCAGGTCGGCGAGGCCCGCGGGCGCGCCGTCGGGGCCGTCGCCGTGATAGGCGTTGACGTTCTGGCCGATCAGCGTGATCTCGCGGACGCCGCCGTCGGCGAGCTTCTCGGCCTCGGCGAGCACCGCCGCCACGGAGCGCGAGACCTCCGCGCCCCGCGTGTAGGGCACCACGCAGAAGGCGCAGAACTTGTCGCAGCCCTCCTGAACGGTGAGGAAGGCCGACGAACCCAGCGTCCGCCGGCGGGGCAAGTGGTCGAACTTGTCCTCGACCGGGAACTCGGTGTCGACGACGCGGCGCTCGCGGGAGCGCGCCAGCAGGTCCGGCAGCCGGTGATAGCTCTGCGGGCCGACGACCACGTCGACGGCGGGCTGGCGCGCCTGGATCTCGGCGCCCTCGGCCTGGGCGACGCAGCCCGCGACCACGATGCGCGTGTCGAGGCCCTGCGCCTTCCGCTCACCCTTGAGCACGCGCAGGCGGCCGAGTTCGGAATAGACCTTCTCGGCGGCCTTCTCGCGGATGTGGCAGGTGTTGAGGACGACGACGTCCGCGTCCTCGACCGTGTCGGTCGCCGTGTAGCCCTCGGCGCCGAGGACGTCGGCCATGCGGGCCGCGTCGTAGGCGTTCATCTGGCAACCGTAGGATTTGACGAAAGCCTTCTTCAACGCGCGCCGTCCCGAACCGTCCGATGATCCTTGCACCCGCCCCGCGGGGCCCGGCACGCGGCCTGTAGCACGGATCGCGGGGGCCGTCGCGGCGCCCGAAACGCGACCGGCCGCCCGCGGGCGGCCGGTCAGAGGCTGGCCGGTCGAACCGGCCTCAGTGGGCGGCCGGCGCCGCCGCGGGCAGGTCGATGACCATCTGCTGGAAGAACGGCACGTAGGCCTGCAGCATCACGAACAGCCCGACGAGGCAGGCCAGCGCGATCGAGTGCCAGAACACGAAGCGCAGGATCTTGCCTTCCTGGCCGAAATAGCCGGTGGCCGTGGAGGCGACGACGATCGACTGGGCGTCGACCATCTTGCCCATCACGCCGCCCGACGAGTTCGCCGCCGCCATCAGCACGCCCGAGAGGCCGAGCTGCTCGGAGGTGATCCGCTGCAGGCCGCCGAACAGGACGTTCGAGGCCGTGTCCGAACCCGTGAGCGCCACGCCGAGCCAGCCGAGCAGCGTCCCGAAGAACGGGTACAGGATGCCGGTCCCCGCGAAGGCGAGGCCAAGCGTGGCGTCGACGCCCGCGTAGCGGGTGAGGACGCCGAGCGCGAGCATCGCCGCGATGGTGATGAGCGAGTAGCGCAGGGCCCAGATGGTCTCGAAGTAGGCGGTGACGAGGCGCAGCGGCGAGAACCGCATGATCAGGCCGGAGATGATCGCCGCGATCAGCACGCCCGTGCCGGTGTACGACATGTAGGTGAACAGGAAGACCGCGCCCTCCGGCACCGGCTTGGCCACCACCGGCGGCACCTTCATGATCACGTTGTGCAGGCCCGGCACCTCGTATTTCCAGGTGAAGAGCGGGTTGACGATGCCCTTGAACCAGCCGGTCCCCCAGATGGCCACGACGATCGACAGGATGATCCACGGCACCCAGGCCATCAGGATCTCGCCCTGCGAGGCGGTGCGGGCGCCGGTATGGACCGGGGGCGTGCCGGGCACGCCGGCGCCGAGCGCCACGGGCCGCGGACCGGCGACGGCGAGCGACGGATCGTGGCCGCGCAGGGCCGGCGACGACCAGATCTCCTTGGGCTGCCAGACCTTCAGGAACAGCACCAGCGCGAGCATCGAGGCGAGCGAGGCGCCGATATCGACGATCCACGGGTTGACGTAGTTCGAGATCAGGAACTGCGCGACCGCGAAGGAGGCGCCGCAGACCAGGATCGGCGGCCACACCCGGATCATGCCGCGGAAGCCCGCGAACACCCAGATCAGCCAGAACGGCACGATCAGCGAGAACAGCGGCAGCTGCCGGCCGATCATCGCGCCGAGGATCTCCGGCGGGTAGCCGGTCACCGAGGCGAGGCCCTGGATCGGCGCGCCGAGCGCCCCGAAGGCCACCGGCGCGGTGTTGGCGATCAGCGACAGGCCGGAGGCGGCCAATGGCGAGAAGCCGAGGCCGATCAGGATGGCGCCCGTGACGGCGACCGGCGTGCCGAAGCCGCCCGCGCCCTCGAAGAAGGCGCCGAACGCGAAGGCCACCAGGAGCAGCTGCAACCGCCGGTCGGCCGTGATGCCGGCCACGGACTGCTGCAGGATCGCGAACCAGCCCTTCTCCACCGTGAGCCGGTAGAGGAAGATGACGTTGAGGATGATCCAGCCGATCGGGAAGAAGCCCGTGACCATCCCGAGGATGGCGGCGCGGGTGGCGAGATCGGTCGGCATGCCGAAGCCGACGATGGCCACCAGCATAGCGAGGCCGAGGGCGATGACGGCCGCGATATGCGCCTTCACGCGCCCGCTGGCGATCATGGCGAGCAGTGCGATGACCGGCACTGAAGCGGCGAGCGTCGAGAGCCACGGGCTCCCGAACGGGTCGTAAACCTGGTTCCAGGTTTGCACCGGGCGTCCTCCAATAATTTCCGTCTGTTCCGGATTGCGGCCTAGCTAGCAGACGTGTTCCGGCCGCTCAATGCGTTGAATCATGTATTCTGACGGTGATTTCATCGGCTTACTCTCGCGCGGATCGGCGGATCCGTCCGGTCGAACAGCGACGAGCTGGTCTCGAAAGGATCAGACCCGTCCGGAACAGGCGTAAAGTCTGGAGCTGAGACAGGATTCCGTTCGCGTCCAGGAGCTTAGGCGTGGAGAAGCAGGTCGCGCGCGCCTCCCACGGTGCCGGGGTCGCGGGCACGCCGGCTCCGGATCCCGACGCGGGAGCAGCGTCCGGCGCAGCGCCGAGGGTTCAGACCGGCGCGATCTCCGGCCCCTGGAGACCGATCTCCGGGGCGGCCGGCCGCGCGTCGGGTGCCGGGGCCGTGCTGGCGCCCGTGCCGGCGCCCCGCAGGGCCGCGCGCACCTCGGCTTCGGCGGTCGCGGTGGCGACCTTCCGGTCGGTGGTCGCCTCGAAGGGGATCGGCGCGCCCCAGACCACGTGCACGTCGATGGGGCCGCCCTGCACGAAGGTCGCGAGGTGCGGCACCAGCTCCATGTCGCCGTACCACGCGATCTCCGCGCGCTCGGCGCGCGTGACCGGCAGGCCGTTGCGCCGTGGATAGGCGATGGCGAGCGGCTGGAGGCGCACCCGTCCGCGCCCGGCCTCGGCCTGCAGCGCCGCGCGGGCGGCGCCGACGAGGGAGGAGCGGAACGGCAGGAGCCGGGTCCCGTCGCCGGTCGTCCCCTCCGCGAACAGGACGACCAGCTCCCCCTCAGCCAGGCGGTGGCCCATGGCGGTGCTGACGCTCGCGGTCGCGCCGCGGCGCTGCCGGTCGATGTAGATCGTCCGCTGGAGCCCCGCGAGGACGCCGATCAGCGGCCAGCCGGCGATCTCGGACTTCGCCACGAAGGAGAGCGGCCGCAGCGAGCCCACCGCGATGATGTCGAGCCACGAGACGTGGTTGGCGAGCACCAGCGCCGCCTCGCCGGGGGCCGGGGGCGTCCCGCTCTGCGTGACCCGCACCCCGAACAGCCACAGGAAGACGCGGTGGAACAGGATCGGCGCCAGGGTCGCGCGGCGGCCGAGGAGCCGCAGGGCGATCCAGTGGGGCGGTCCCAGCACCGCGAAGGCGAGGGCGAGGGCCGCGACGCGCCAGGCGATGCCGAGGCGGCTCACGGCGTCACAGGTCGGCGCTCATCGTCAGCGCGGTCGCCCGGCTGCCGTCGGCCTTGAGATAGTAGCCGGTGCGCGAACCGACCTGCCGAAACCCGTGCCGGGCGTAGAGCCGCAGGGCGGGGGCGTTCCCCTCGTCGACCTCCAGATGCACCCGGGCGACGCCGTCGAGGGCGAGGCTCGCCAGGTGCTCGCGGAGCAGCTTGCGGCTGTGGCCGCCGCCGCGCAGAGCCGGGGACAGCACGACCGTCAGGATCTCGGCCTCGTCGGCGGCCCGGCGCGAGAGCACGAAGCCCTGGAGCACGCCCGCGCGCCAGAGGGCGTGCGCGTGGGTCGAGCGCTCGCAGAGCATCCGCTCGAACTCGTGCGCGTCCCAGGGCCGCGCGAAGGCGGTCGCGTGGAGGCGGGCGAGGGCAAGGGCCTGCGCGGCGTCGCGGAGCGGCGCGACGTAGGGCTCCGGGGTCAGCGCGTCCCACCACGCGAACCACCAGTCGAAGGGCCAGAAGGGCAGCGGGCGCGTCATCGCCGTGCGATCCGCGCGTGGTCCTGCGGCCGGGCATCCGGCCCCCGCAGGTAGAGGGGCCGCGCCAGGGCCTGCGCCGGGTCGGCGACGAGGCCGAGGGAGGCCACCGCCGCGATATCGGGACCGCCGACATGGGCGACGCGCGCCGCGACGCCGCGCGCGGCGAGCGCGGCAGCCAGCATCGGCGCGCCGGAGCCGGTCAGCACCACCGGGCCGTCGCCCAGCTGCTCGGCCGCCGCCTCGACGGCGAGATGCGCGGGCGCGAGGCCGTCGCTCGGCCCGAGGGCCTGCACGTAGACGGCGCCGTGGCGGGCGTCGATCACCGCGGCGATCGTGCCCGCGACGGTGTCGGCCAGGAGCGGCGCGAGGAGCGCCGAGAGGGTGCCGACGCCGACGACGGGCTTGCCGGTCGAGAGGCCGATGGCGCGGGCCGCCGACAGGCCGACCCGCAGCCCGGTGTAGCTGCCGGGCCCGACCGTCACGGCGACCCGGTCGATCGCCTCAAATCCGCCCTCGACCCGGGCGATCACCCGCTCGATCAGCGGCAGCAGGGATTCCGCGTGGCCGCGCGCCATGGGCAGCGACTCGGCGGCGAGGGGCGCCTCGGACTCCTCCGCCATGACGCAGGCGGCGCAGATGTCCAGCGCTGTGTCGATGGCCAGGATACGCACGCTCACTCCCACAGGCCGGTCCGCGCCGTCGGTTGCCTCCCTGCGCCGCGACGGGCGCGAAGAGCCTCCAGCGTTAGAGCAAAACCGCCGCCTCGTCAGCGGCGGGGCGCCCGCACCGGGCGGATCACCGGTGGAGTGTTGCCGGCTTGCCCCGGTGCGCGCCTGCGGCCTCGGACGGGTCCGGCGCACAGGCCCCCGGCTCCGCCGCGAAGGCGGGAGCCGGTGGGCAGCCGATGGCCGTTCCGGCCCTCCGGCGTGCCGCCCGCACCGCGGCGCGGGCGCAAATCCTCAGATCGCCTGGACCTCGCGGATCTCCGGCAGGAAGTGCCGGAACAGGTTCTGCACGCCGTGCCGCAGGGTCGCCGTGGAGGACGGGCAGCCTGAGCAGGCCCCCTTCATCTCCAGATAGACCACGCCCTCCTTGTAGCCGCGGAAGGTGATGTCGCCGCCGTCGCCCGCCACCGCCGGGCGCACCCGGGTCTCGAGCAGGTCCTTGATGGTCACGACGGTGTCGTGGTCCGCCTCGTCGTAGAACTCATCGCCCGGCTCGATCTCGCCGTGGCCGCCCTCGGCCATCACGGGCGCGCCGGACTGGAAGTGCTCCATGATCGCGCCGAGCATCGCCGGCTTGACCTGCGCCCAGTCCGAGCCGTCCTCGGCCTTGGTCACCGAGATGAAATCGTGGCCGAAATAGACGCCCGCCACGCCCGGGACGGTGAACAGCGCCGCGGCCAGGGGCGAGCGGGCGGCGGCCTCGGCGTCCCGCGCCTCGAAGGTCGATTCCGCCAGCACGACGCGGCCGGGCAGGAACTTCAGGGTGGCCGGGTTCGGCGTGGCTTCGGTCTGGATGAACATGGTGGCGATACTCCGCTGCGCCGGTTCAAAGCCGGCCGGGACAGGCGCCGCGAGGCGCCGCCTCCCATGTGGACCGGCGATCGGATTTTCTCAACCTGTCGCCCGGTCCCGCCGGCGCGCGAGAGTGGACATTCGGCCGACGGCGCGACAGGACGAACGCCGTCGAACGCCAGAGGAGCCGGCAGTGGACATGACCGCGGACCAGACCCTCGCGCAGGATTTGCTGAAGGATCTGCGCGAGGCCCAAGCCAAGCTGGACGCGGCGCGCGCGGAAGCGGCCTCGCTCAAGGTGCTGCTCGCGTTGCGCACGCATCAGCACGACCAGGCTTGGCAGGAGGGACAGCGCCTCGCCGCGGCGCTCGCGGAGGCGCAGACCCGCGCGGAGGCGGCCACGACCGCGCGGACCGAGACGCAGGTGGACGCGCAGGCGAACGCGGCCGCGTCCGAAGCCGCCGCGATGGCCGACGAGCGCACCGAGGCGGTCCGGATCGTCCTGGGCGCGGTCCTCGCCAGCATCGGACACCGGGCCCTCGACCGGCGGCGCTTCCAGGACCTGATCGCCCGGGCCGGCCGCGAGGCGCCGGATCAGGGTCCGGGCGCGGCCCGGCACGCCGTGCTGCTGACCGAGGCGCGGCGGGTGCTGGGGATCGCCCAGTAGGGCGGCCCGAAGCGCGCGCGCACCGCGACCGGTCGCCGGCGGCAGGGTTAACCGACGCTTAACCCGGCTCTCCCATCGTCGTCCCCGGGACGGACAGGAGATCGACCGCATGCTGATCAGCGAGCACCACGTGCGCGAGTGCGCCTACTACATCTGGGAGAACGAGGGCCGGATTCACGGGCACGCTGCGGCCCACTGGATCCGCGCCGAGTCCGAGCTGCGCGCGAACGCGATGCTCGCGGCCGCCGCGTCCGAGACGGTCGAGGCCGCCAAGCCCGTCGAGGCCGCCGCGAAGGCCGCGCCGGTGAAGACCGCCGCCAAGCCGGTCGCCAAGACCGCTGCCACCAAGACCGCCATTGCCAAGCCCGCCGCTGCCAAGCCCGCCGCGTCGAAGACCGCCGCTGCCAAGCCCGCGGCCGTGAAGGCCGCCGCGAAGCCGGCGGCCCCGAAGCCCGCCCGCGCCTCCAAGGCCGCGGTGACCGCCGGCCTCGCCGCCAAGGCGAAGCCTGCCCGGACCCCGGCCTCGATGCACTGAAGGGTCGGCGCCGCGGCGCCACCACGGCCTCTCCCGGAGCCCGCCCCTCGCGCAGGGGCGGGCTTCCGTCGTTCGTGGGCCCGGCGCGGAACAGGCCGGGCGCCGGCAGGTTGTCCGGCCTGATGCGGGCGCAGGGCTCCGCGACGGGGCTGCGATGCGCGCGGTGATCTTCGACATCGACGGGACGCTGCTCGACAGCGTCGACCTGCATGCCCGCGCCTGGGTGGAGGCCTTCGCGCATTTCGGCGTGCAGACCGGCTTCGCCGAAGTCCGCCGGCAGATCGGCAAGGGCGGCGACGAGCTGATGCCGGTCTTCCTGTCGGAGGAGCGGATCGCGCGGGAGGGCGAGACCATCGAGGCCTACCGCTCCGACTTGTTCAAACGGCGCTACCTGTCCGAGGTCCGGCCGTTCCCGGGTGTCCGGCCGCTGTTCGAGCACATCCGCTCCGCCGCGCTGAAGATCGCGCTCGCCTCGTCGGGCAAGCGCTCCGAGGTCGAGCACTACACCGAGATCCTAAAGATCGGAGACCTCGTCGACGTCGCCACGAGCTCGGACGACGCGGACCGGTCCAAGCCGCACCCCGACATCTTCGAGGCCGCCCTGGCGAAGCTCGACGGCGTCCCGCCCGACGCGATCATCGTCGTCGGCGACACCCCCTACGACGCCGAGGCCGCCGCGAAGGCGGGCCTGCGCACCGTCGGCCTCCTCTGCGGCGGCTTTCCGGAGGCGGACCTGAGGGCGGCCGGCTGCGCGGCGATCTATCGGGACCCCGAGGATCTGCTCCACCGATTCGCGGAGTCGCCGCTGGCGGGCGGCTGAGCGCCGGCCCGGCAAGCGGATTCCGCGGCGGGTCCGGCGTCGTCCACACATTCCCGCCACGCTGTTGCAGCGCGGTGACGCGGAGCGATGCCGGCTACGTATTCACGCGAAAAGGACTGGTGCCCGTCGATCGAAAGGCGTAGCGACCCGCCCGCCAATCTGGACTCCTTCGAAGGACGAGCGCCTCGCATGCCCCAGACTCACCAGGCCGGCCCGGCACCGCGCTTCGTACCGGTCGCCAAGTCGCTGCCGGAGCAGATCGCCGACGCGGTCGAGAGCCGGTCGACCCCGCTCAGCCAGCTGCTCCGCCTGATGGCCGCCCTCGATGCCGAAGGCGGGCACGAGGCCCTGCGGCTGCGGCTCCGCGCCCGGATCGGCGCGCCGCTCGACGCCTGACCCCCGCGTCGCGGGTCAATGCCGCCGGTGCCGATGGCGCCGGCCACCCCGCTTCGCCGCCGGTGCGGCCGCTTTCGCGACGCGGTCCATGCAGGCGAAGTAGATCCGGCGCCCGATCTCCTCGAGTTCGAGACCCTGCGGGTTGGGCGCCGAGAACACCTTCGCGCGGGCCTCGTTGCGGCAGGCCGCGTCCTCCGCGCTCCGGATCGGCGGCTCCGCGCGGGCGGCCCCGCCGGCCAGGGCCGAGACGATCCAGGTCGCTGCCACGATCGATACGCGCGTGCTTGCCAGGGTACTCGGCATACTGACGTTCGGACCTCACTAGCTCAGGACACAGATAGAGCGTCTCGATCACCCGTGAAGCTTGGTCAGAGTGCGGGCTCCGGCAATAATCGACAGCCTTCGCGTCAGGGCACGATCCAGCGGCACGGCCCCCCGCCGGCGACGGTCAGGCACTCGTAGGGCGCCCCGCCGATCAGGGCCCGCTGCTCCACGGTGCCGATGGCGCCGCGCGGGATCCGCCGACAGCCGGCCTCCGAGGGAGCGGGGCCACCGCTGCCCGAGGCCGCGTCGATCCGCCGGGCGGCGATCAGCGTCTCGCAGGCCATCACCGAGTCCGCCCCCTGTGCGCGGGCCGTCCGGGGCGCGACGGCGAAGGGCAGCGCGGCGAGGACGAGGACCACGGGGAGAACCAGTCGGGATCGGGACAGCATCGCGGCCTCGGCTGCCCGCGCCGGACGGGCGCGTCGCGGTTCGGCCGCCCTCAACGCGTTGCCGCGCGCGTTGGTTGCCGGGTGCGGACACGCTCCCCCGAACGCGACGACGCCCGCCTTGCGGGCGGGCGTCGTGGGCGTCCGAAGCTCGGGTGAGCCGACGGCCTGCGCTCAGCGCTTGGTCTTGACCTTCGCCTTGCGGGCCGCGTAGCGCGCGTCGCGCTGGGCCTTCTTGGCGGCCAGGTCGGCCGACTTGCGCTCCTGCGCGGCGGCCAGCTCGGCGGCCTCGCGGGCGATCTGGGCGGCGAGTTCCGCCTCCTCCCGCTGACGCTTCTCCTCGGCGGCCTTCCGCTCGGCGGCGATCCGGGCGGCCTCGCGCTCGCGGGAGCGCTCCTCGCGGGCCTTGGCGACCTCGGCGCGGGCCTTCGCCTTGGCGATCACCTCGGGGTCGTCGGACGGGGGGCGCGCCTTGAACTTGGCCAGCAGGGCGGCCTTGGCGTTCTGCGAGTTCTGGCGACGGTCGTCGAAATTCCTGTAGTCGAATGCGCTCATCTGACCTTTCTCAGTTGGGTACGTCTCGCGTGTCGCGGGGACATCCGGCGGGGCCGGGCACGTACGGAGTCTGCAGGTTCCGACGCCATCCCCGCGCCCCGGAACCGCACCGATCCACCGGCTGTACCGATGGTCCGACCCGAGCGTTCGGCCTGCGTCTGAACGCTCGGGTCGGACCATTGTTCGAAGATCGCAGAGCCCTTAATCAGAGCTTCACGCGAGATGCAATCGGCGAGACCTGCGCAGGCAGCCGGTCCGGCGACAATCCCGGCCCACTCTGTAAGAGTTTCGACCCGCGGTGCGGAAATACCTCAGGCCGGCAGCCGGCAGGGGCTTCGGTGCTCGACAGGTGGGCGCGCATCCATCCCCTGGACTTGCCTGCCAGCCCAAGATGGGTCGCGCGCCGGGCGAAGACAAGATTCGTGTTCGCCCGGCGCCCGTCGCGCAGCTGTACGCTGGACGGACCTATACTTCTATCACAAAGCAGACCTGCAAAATCGACAGCGTATTCGTTGCCGGACCTTCGATCCCGCGATGGGTCGCGATTCTGCTCCGGCGCGCGGGCGTGCCCAGAAACGGTCCTCCCGCCGCCGCCTAATTCTTGTGCACGCGGATCGGAGCGCATCGAATCCATCGCCAGCACGTCCCTGCCTGCCTATGATCTAGGCACGCAGGCGCGCCGGTTCGCGGCACTGCGCGCGGGCTCGCGGCACAGGGCCTGCTTGCCGCGATCGATCGCGTCCCGCGCGATCGGCCTGAGGAGTTCCATGTCCGAGACCCGCCCCCCGTACGATCCCGAGAGCTACGCCGCGGCCGCGGCGGCCCTCCTCGGCCTGACCCTCGACCCCGCGTGGATCGCCCCGGTGACCGCGAATCTGCGCGTCCTGGCCGCGGCGGCCGAGCTGGTGGAGGCCTTCCCGCTCGCCGACGAGATCGACGCGGCCCCGAGGTTCGAAGCGTGAGCGCGAGCGATCCCTCGACGGCAACGGCGATCGCCGCAGCGATCGCCGATGGCCGGACCACCGCGCGGCAGGCCGTCACGGCGGCGCTCGACCGGATCGGGCGCCTCGACGACAAGGTCGGCGCCTTCACCGACGTGCTGTCCGCCCGCGCCCTGGCCCGGGCCGACGCGCAGGACGCGGCGCGCCGCGACGGGGCGTCGCCGGGCCCGCTGGCCGGCGTGCCGTTCGCGGTGAAGAACCTGATCGACATCGACGGCCTGCCGACCCGCGCCGGATCGAAGATCAACCGGGAGCGGCCGCCGGCCGAGCGGGACGGCGCCCTGGTCCGGCGCCTGGAGGCCGCGGGGGCGATCCTCGTCGGCGCCCTCAACATGGGCGAGTACGCCTACGACTTCACCGGCGAGAACATCCACGACGGCGACGCCCACAACCCGCACGCCCTGGATCACATGACCGGCGGCTCGTCGGGCGGCTCGGGCGCGGCCGTCGCCGCCGGGATGGTGCCGCTCACGCTGGGCTCGGACACGAACGGCTCGATCCGCGTCCCCGCCGCGTTCTGCGGCTGCTACGGCCTCAAGCCGACCTACGGCCGGCTGACCCGCGCGGGGAGCTTTCCCTTCGTGGGCAGCCTCGACCACCTCGGGCCGATGGCCCGGAGCGTGACCGATCTCGCGCTCGCCTACGACGCCATGCAGGGCCCCGATCCGGACGATCCGGTGGCGACGCTCCGCCCGGCGGAGCCGGTCCTGCCGCGGCTCGAGGCTGGGATCGACGGCCTGCGCGTCGCGGTGGCCGGCGGCCATTTCGCCCGCAACGGCGATCCGGAAGCCTTCGCGGCGGTGGCGCGCGCCGCCGAGGCGCTCGGCGCGCGGCGCACCGTCGAGCTGCCGGAGGCTCACCGCGCCCGCGCGGCCGCCTACCTGATCACCGCCGCGGAGGGCGCCACGCTCCACCTCGACCGTCTCCGCACCCGGCCGCAGGATTTCGACCCGGCGGTGCGCGACCGGCTGATCGCCGGGGCGATGATCCCGGCGCCCCACGTGGAGCGGGCGCAGCGGTTCCGCCGCTGGTACCGGGCGCGGGTGCTGGAGCTGTTCGAGACCGTCGACGTGATCCTGGCCCCGGCCACGCCCTGCCGCGCGCCGAGGGGCGGCCAGACCCACTTCGTCCTCGACGGCGTGACGCTGCCGGTGCGCGCCAATATCGGGGTGTTCACGCAGCCGATCTCCTTCATCGGCCTCCCGGTCGTGGCGGCGCCGGTTCGGCTGGACGCCGGATTGCCGCTGGGGGTCCAGATCATCGCCGCCCCCTGGCGCGAGGATCTCGTCCTGCGCGCGGCGCGCTATCTCGAACGGACCGGCGTCAGCACGGCGCCCATCGCGGAGCTTGCCCGATGATCATCGACGATCCCGCCGTGAAGGCCGAGGTCGAGGCCGCGTTCCGGGCCTACGAGACGGCGCTCACCACCAACGACGTCCCGACCCTGGAGGCGCTGTTCCGGGACGATCCGCTGACCATCCGCTACGGGATCGGCGAGAACCTCTACGGCATGGACGCGATCCGCGCCTTCCGCCGGGCCCGCTCCCCGGTGGGCCTGGAGCGGACCCTGGCGCGGACGCAGATCACCACCTACGGGCGCGACTTCGCCACCGCGATGACGCTGTTCACCCGCGCCAGCGCGCCGGAGAAGATCGGTCGCCAGAGCCAGACCTGGGCGCGCTTTCCGGAGGGCTGGCGGGTGGTCGCAGCCCACGTGAGTCTGATCGACGCGGACTAGCCGCGGAGCGGCCCGCGCCCCGGCGGGGGCGTGTGGCCGCGGGCTTGCATACGGTCGAGCGTATTCCGCGCCGTCTGGCGCGGACCAACGCGAGTACCCGACCCAAGATGCTGTCCTGTCTGAGAAAACTCGGCGCCCGTGCCGCGCTGGCCGGCGCCCTGGCGCTCTCCGCGAGCACCGCTGCCCTCGCGCAGGGGACGCTGCGGATCGGCATGACCGCCTCCGACATCCCGCTGACCACCGGCCAGACCGACAACGGCGGCGAGGGTATGCGGTTCATGGGCTACACGGTCTATGACGGCCTCATCAACTGGGACCTGTCGAGCGCCGAGCTGGCCTCCGACCTCGTGCCGGGGCTCGCCACCAGCTGGGGCGTCGACGCCACCGACAAGACCAAGTGGACCTTCAAGCTCCGCCCGGGCGTGAAATTCCACGACGGCTCGGACTTCACCGCCGACGCGGTGGTCTGGAACCTCGACAAGCTCCTGAAGGCCGACGCGCCGCAATACGACCCGCGCCAGTCCGCGCAGGGCAAGACCCGCATCCCGGCGGTCGCGAGCTACCGGGTGGTCGACCCGCTGACCGTCGAGATCACCACCAAGGCCCCCGACGCGACGCTGCCCTACCAGATCGCCTGGATCATGATGTCGTCGCCGGCCCAGTGGGAGAAGCTCGGCAAGTCCTGGGACGCCTTCGCCAAGCAGCCCTCGGGCACCGGCCCGTGGAAGCTGACCCTGTTCGCCCCGCGCGAGCGCGCCGAGATGGTCCCCTTCAAGGAGTACTGGGACAAGGACCGCGTGCCGAAGCTCGACAAGCTCGTGCTGATCCCGCTGCCGGAGGCCAACGCCCGGACGGCCGCCCTGCGCTCCGGTCAGGTCGACTGGATCGAGGCGCCGGCGCCGGACGCCGTGGCCTCGCTCAAGAGCGCCGGCTTCACCATCGTCACCAACGCCTACCCGCATAACTGGACGTGGCACCTGTCGCGCGTCGAGGGCTCGCCCTGGAACGACATCCGCGTCCGCAAGGCCGCGAACCTCGCCATCGACCGCGAGGGCCTGAAGGAGCTGCTCGGCGGCCTCGCGATCCCCGCCAAGGGCTTCATGCCGCCCGGCCACCAGTGGTTCGGCCACCCGACCTTCGACATCAAGTACGACCCGGAGGCCGCCAAGAAGCTGCTGGCCGAGGCGGGTTACAGCGCGGCCAAGCCCCTGAAGCTCAAGGTCGCGATCTCGGCCTCGGGCTCGGGCCAGATGCAGCCGCTGCCGATGAACGAGTTCGTCCAGCAGAACCTCGCCGACGTGGGCATCCAGGTCGATTACGAGGTCGTGGAGTGGAACACGCTGATCAACATCTGGCGGGCCGGGGCCAAGGCCGACATCTCGCGCGGCGTCTCGGCGATCAACTACTCCTACTTCATCCAGGACCCCTTCACCGGCTTCATCCGGCACCTGCAGTGCAACTTCGCCCCGCCGAACGGTACGAACTGGGGCTATTACTGTGACCCGGCGATGGACAAGCTGTTCGATCAGGTCCGCAACACCTTCGACAAGGCCGAGCAGACGAAGGTCCTGGAGAAGGTCCACGAGAAGTACGTCGACGACGCGCTGTTCATCATGATCACGCACGACGTCAATCCGCGCGCGATGAGCCCCAAGGTGAAGGGCTTCGTCCAGGCGCAGAACTGGTTCCAGGACTTCTCGAAGATTACGATGGCGACCGCGGGGCGGTAGCGTAAAGGGGCGCCTCTCTCCTCCCCCTTGTGGGGAGGAGCCGGAGGTGGGGGTGGTGCAGGATAGGGCGTTGCGGTGCCTCCTGAACCACCCCCACCCCTGACCCCTCCCCACAAGGGGGAGGGGAATAGTCTCGGCTGAGTCGACAACAGGCCCTTGAATGCTGCTCTACATCCTCAAACGGCTGGTCTACGTGACGCCCGTGGCGTTCGGGGTCAGCGTCGTCTGCTTCCTCCTCGTCCACCTCGCGCCGGGCGATCCCCTGAGCGCGGTCCTGCCCGCCGACGCCACCCAGGCCACCATCGACGAGATGCGGGCCGCCTACGGCTTCGATAAGCCGCTGCCGGTCCAGTACCTGATCTGGCTCTGGCACGTGCTGCACGGCGATCTCGGCACCTCGATCGCCACCGGCCGGCCGGTGCTCGGCGAGGTCAGCCGCGCCGTGGTGAACTCGCTGATCCTGGCCTCGGTGGCGACCGTGATCGGCTTCACCTTCGGCACCCTGTTCGGCTTCGTGGCGGGCTATCACCGCAACTCCCTGGCCGACCGGGCCGCCTCGGCCGTGTCGGTCTTCGGCGTGAGCGTGCCGCACTACTGGCTCGGCATGGTCCTGGTGATCGTGTTCTCGGCCAATCTCGGCTGGCTGCCGCCCACCGGGGCCGGGCCCGACGGCTCCGGCAACTGGCGGCCCGACTTCGAGCACCTGCGCTACCTGATCCTGCCGGCCATCACGATGTCGGTGATCCCGATGGGCATCATCGCCCGCACGGTCCGGGCGCTGGTGGCCGACATCCTGTCCCAGGACTTCGTCGAGGCCCTGCGCGCAAAGGGCATGGACGAGCGCGGCGTGTTCCGCCACGTCGTGCGCAACGCCGCCCCGACCGCGCTCGCCATCATGGGCCTGCAGCTCGGCTACCTGCTCGGCGGCTCGATCCTGGTCGAGACCGTGTTCGCGTGGCCGGGCACCGGCTTCCTTCTCAACGCCGCGATCTTCCAGCGCGACCTGCCCCTGCTCCAAGGCTCGATCCTCGTGCTGGCGATGTTCTTCGTGCTCCTCAACCTGCTGGTGGACGTGATGCAGACCGCCCTCGACCCGCGCATCGAGCGCGCTTGAGCCGGAGCCCGACGATGACCGTTCCCGTCACCGCGGCCTCCGTGGCCCTCGACGGCGGCGTCCTCGCCGCCGAGGACGTGACCCACGGGCCCGAGGCCGCCTTCGCCCCGTCGCGGGGCTTCTGGGGCCATGTCGGCCACCGGCTCGTGCGCGACCCCGTCGCCATGGGCGCGGGCGCCGTGATCCTGATCGTCGTGCTGATCGCGATCCTCTCGCCCTGGATCACCCCGATGGACCCCTACAAGGGCTCCATGCTGCGCCGCCTCAGGCACGTCGGCGACGCCACCTACTGGCTCGGATCCGACGAGCTCGGCCGCGACATGATCAGCCGGCTGATGCTGGGCTCGCGGCTGTCGCTGTTCATCGGCGTCACGCCGGTGCTGATCGCCTTCGTGATCGGCTCCGCGATCGGGATCCTCGCCGGCTACGTCGGCGGCTGGACCAACACGATCCTGATGCGCACCATCGACGTGTTCTTCGCCTTCCCGTCGGTGCTGCTGGCGATCGCGCTGTCCGGGGCGCTCGGCGCCGGCATCTTCAACTCGATCGTGTCGCTGACCTGCGTGTTCGTGCCCCAGATCGCCCGCGTCGCCGAGAGCGTCACCACGGGCATCCGCAAGCGCGACTACATCGACGCCGCCAAGCTGTCGGGCGCCTCGGCCCTGACGATCATGCGCGTGCAGGTGCTCGGCAACGTCGTCGGGCCGATCTTCGTCTACGCGACCAGCCTGATCTCGGTCTCGATGATCCTGGCCTCCGGCCTCTCGTTCCTCGGCCTCGGCGTGCGCCCGCCCGAGCCCGAATGGGGCCTGATGCTCAACACCCTGCGCACCGCGATCTACGTCAATCCGGTCGTGGCCGCCCTCCCGGGCGTCTGCATCTTCCTCGTCTCGATCGCCTTCAACCTGTTCTCGGACGGGCTCCGGTCCGCCATGGAGATTCGCCAGTGAGCGTCATCCCGGACGCCCCCGACCCGTTCGCCCGCGACCGCGGCGGACCCGGCCAGCCGCTCCTGTCGGTCTCGGGCCTCGTCAAGCACTTCCCGGTCCGCAAGGCCGGGGGCAAGAAGCAGGTCGTCCGCGCGGTCGACGGCGTCGATTTCGACGTCCTGAAGGGCGAGACGCTCGGCATCGTCGGCGAGTCCGGCTGCGGGAAGTCGACGACCGCCAAGCTGCTCATGGGCCTGATCGAGCGCGATGCCGGCACGATGCTGTACGACGGCCAGCCGGTCGGCGAGCGCGCCATGCCGTGGAGGTCCTACCGGCGCCAGGCCCAGATGGTGTTCCAGGACAGCTACGCGTCCCTCAACCCGCGCATGACCGTCGAGCAGTCGATCGCCTTCGGCCCGAAGGTCAACGGCGTGCCCGCCCGCGAGGCGGTGGAGCGCGCCCGCGGGCTGCTCGCCCGGGTCGGGCTGGAGCCGAAGCGCTTCGCCGGCCGCTACCCGCACGAGATCTCCGGCGGCCAGCGCCAGCGGGTGAACATCGCCCGCTCGCTCGCCCTGGAGCCGCGGCTGGTGCTCCTCGACGAGGCGGTCTCGGCGCTGGACAAGTCGGTGGAGGCGCAGGTCCTGAACCTTCTCCTCGACCTCAAGGCCGAGTTCGGCCTGACCTACATCTTCATCAGCCACGACCTGAACGTCGTGCGCTTCATCTCCGACCGGGTGATGGTGATGTATCTCGGCCGGGTCTCCGAGATCGGCCCGTCCGACACGGTGCTCGACGCGCCGGCGCACCCCTACACCGAGGCGCTGCTCGCCTCGATGCCGTCGCTCGATCCCGACAACCGCACTCAGGCGGCGCTGCTCGCGGGCGACCCGCCGAACCCGATCGACCCGCCGTCGGGCTGTCGCTTCCACCCGCGCTGCGCCCTGGCGGAGGACGTCTGCGGCCGGACGGAGCCTCCGCTCGACACGATCCGGCCGCTGCACCGCGTCGCCTGCCTCGCCCGCCAGCCGGGTTCCGGCCATTCCGCGGCGCCCGCGGGCGCGCTGGCAGCATGAGCACCCCGATGTCCGGTTCAGAACCCGCGGTCGCCCTCAGGGACCTGCGCGTCGCCTTCGGCAAGGTGCAGGTCGTCGACGGCGTCGACCTGAGCCTGGAGCGCGGTCAGGCGCTGGCGCTCATCGGCGAGTCCGGCTCCGGCAAGAGCGTCACCCTGCGGGCGATCCTGCGGCTGTTCCCGGAGGGGCGCAGCCGGATCGAGGGCGGCATCCGGGCCGCCGGCAAGGACGTGCAGGCGCTGACCCGGCGCCAGCTCGCCGATTTCCGCGGCGGCGACGTCTCGATGATCTTCCAAGAGCCGCTGCTCGCCTTCGACCCGGTCTACACGGTCGGCCGGCAGATCACCGAGGCGATCCTGCGCCACGAGACGATCTCCAAGGACGCGGCGCGGAAGCGGGCGCTCGCCCTGTTCGAGCGGGTGCGGATCCCGAGCCCGGAGCGGCGGCTCGACAACTACCCGCACGAGATGTCGGGGGGCATGCGCCAGCGGGCCATGATCGCGCTGGCGCTGGCCTGCCGGCCGCAGGTCCTGCTCGCCGACGAGCCGACCACGGCGCTCGACGCCACGGTGCAGATCCAGGTGCTGCTGCTGCTCCGCGAGCTGCAGCGCGACCTCGGCCTGTCGATCGTGATCGTCACGCACGATCTCGGCGCGGCGGTCGAGGTCGCCGACCGGATCGCCGTGATGTACGCGGGCAAGATCGTCGAGACCGGCACGGCGCATCAGGTGGTGCTGAACCCGCACCACCCCTACACGATCGGCCTGCTGCGCAGCCGGGCCGAGGGGGCGCTGTCCAAGGGCTCCCGGCTCCAGACGATCCCCGGCAGCCCGCCCGACCTCGCCAACCGCCCGCCGGGCTGCCCGTTCGCGCCGCGCTGCTTCCTGGCCGAGGAAAGCTGCCGCCGGGAGATGCCGCCGGTCGTCGAGATCGCCCCCGGCCACCGCGTCGCCTGCTGGCGGACCGAGGAGGCCTCGGCGGCCTACCGGGCCGGCCCGACCCCGGTGCGCGCCGCCGAGCCGGTCCCGGCCTGACCTCGACGCCCCCGCGCCGAGGCTTTATCCGGCTCGGCGCGGTCCCGCGGCGGCGGACCGCGTCCGAACCGGCCGCGCGGGCGTCACGATGAGCCAAGTCCAATCCGGGCCAGTCCCGTCCGAGATCCTGCTCGTCCCCCGGGGCGAGGCCGGGCACTTCCTGCCGGCGGCCCTCGGATGGCTGGGCAAGCGGGTCACCGTCACCGCCCAACCCGGCCCGGCGAACCACGTCCTCTGCCTGCCGGTCCTCGATTTCGTGCGCCTGGGCTTCCCGGAGGCGAACGGGCGCCTCGACCTCCTCGAACCGGGGGACGCCGAGAACCTGCGCGCCGGGCGCGCCGCGCTGCTCCTCGACCTCTCGAACGAGGGGCCGGGCCTGCACGCGCCGACCTTCGAGGCTCTGCACCGAAACCTCGAAGACCGCGGGATCCCGCGCGAGCGGGTGATCCTGGTCACGCAGAACCGGCTGCTGCGGCTCGACTACGAGCGCCTCTACGGCGAGGGCCTGCGGTTCTGGACCTTCGAGTTCTTCCCGCTCCAGGTCGCCCTCTGGCTGGACGACGCCGAGGGTCCGCGGCTCTTCCCCCAGCACCCCCTCGACCGCACCGGCTACGCGCCCTTCGCCCGCGCCGCCGGCCCGGCCCGGTTCCTCTGCCAGAACGCGGCCCTGCGCTGGCACCGGGTGCTGCTCTACCGCTGGTTCCAGCTCAGCGGGCTGGACCGCGACGGGCTGATCTCCTTCCACGGCATCGGCGAGGACAACCCGAAGGCGGGCGGCATCGACGTCTTCCACGCCCCGCCGGAGATCGAGGCGGCCTTCGGGCCGCTGCTCGCCGATGTCGGCAGCTGGATCCCGCGCCGGGCGCGGCGGATCGATGCCGATAAGGGCACCGACATGGTCATGACCCTCGACACCCAGGCCTACGCGGCGTGCGACCTGACCGTCATCTCGGAGACCGACTTCTTCGAGCCGGGCGTCGAGCGGATCACCGAGAAGTCGATCAAGGCGGCGGCGACGGGCCTGCCCTTCGTGACGGTGGGCACGCCGCGCGCCGTCGCGCGGCTGTCCGAGCTGGGCTTCGAGACCTTCGGCGGCCTGATCGACCACCACTACGACCTCGTGTCCGACCCGGCCGAGCGGCTGCCGCTCGTGTTCCGGTCGATCGAGCGGGCCTGGGCCGCGTGCCGGGACGACCGGGCGCGCTGGCACCGCCTCGCCCGCGAGCAGGCCGAGGCCAACGTGGCCCACGCGCGGCGCGGATTGCTGCCGCAGTACGAGCGGGTGATGGTCGCGCCGCTGATCGAGCGGCTGAACCGGTTCATGGAGACGGGCGCGATCCTCCACTGACCGCCGCCCGCAGGACCTCCGCCATGCGCCGCACCGCCGGCTCGATCGCCCGCTCGGGCACGGCGGCGTAGCCGAGGAGCAGGCCCGGCTCCGCCGGTCCGGCGTGGTAGGCCGAGAGCGCGACCGCCGAGATCCCCGCGCGGCCGAGCGCCGCCGCGGCGGCCACGTCGGTGAGGGCCGAGCGCCAAGCCGGCACCGGCCGGGCGATGACGTGCATCCCACCCTCCATCGCGGCGATCGCCGCGACGTCCCCGGCGTGGCGGCGCGCGGCCTCGATCAGCGCCTCCTGGCGCAGGGCGTAGAGGCGGCGCGTCCGGCGCAGATGGCCGGCGAGGTGGCCGTCCTCGATGAAGCGCGCCAGCGCCCACTGGCCGATCCCGGGCGGGGCGGGACCGGTCTCGGCCAGCGCCTGATTGACCGGCGCGACGAGGCCGCGGGGCAGCACGAGGTAGCTCAGGCCGAGGGCGGGCAGCAGCAGCTTCGAGAAGCTGCCGACGTAAATCACGCGGCCGCCGCGATCGAGGGTGCGCAGCGGCGCGAGCGGGCGCCCGGCATAGCGATAGGCGCCGTCGTAATCGTCCTCCACGATCCAGCCCGAGACCGCCTCGGCCCAGGCCAGGAGGTCCAGGCGGTTCTCCAGGCTCATGGCGTGCCCGAGGGGGTAATGGTGGGCCGGCGTCACGACCGCGAGCCGCGCGCCGGGCGCCCCCGCGGCGGCCAGGGCCACCGACAGGCCCCCGGGACCGACCGGGACGGGGATCGGGTTCAGGCCGGCGCCGGCGAGGGCCTGCGCGATGCCGGGGAAACCGGGCTCCTCCACCAGGGCGCTCTCGCCGGGATCGAGGAGCAGTTCGGCGAGCAGGCGCAGGCTCTGGCGGATACCCGCGGTGACGATGACGTCGTCGGCCTCGCAGGCGACGCCGCGCGCCTGTGCCAGGTAGGCGGCGATGGCGCCGCGCAGGGCCGGCGAGCCGCGCGGGTCCGGCCGCTCGGTCGGGCCGTGGCGCCACTCGGCCTGGAGCAGGCGACCCCAGACCTCGAACGGGAAAGCGTCCTGCGCCGGCCGGCCGAGGGCGAAGGCGTCGGGCACGCCCGGACCCGCCATGTAGCGCCGGCTCGAAGCGGACACGAGGCGGGTGCCCCGACGGGACAGGGTCGGGGCCGGCTCGACGCCCGGGCGACGGAGCGGGCCGGGTGCGGGCAGCGCGTCGTCCGGCAGGGTCGCGGCGACGCGGGTCGCGGAGCCCGGCCGCGCCGTCAGGTAGCCCTCGGCGGTCAGCTGCTCCAGCGCCAGGACGACGGTCCCGCGCGCGCAGCCGAGGTCGGCGGCCAGGACCCGCGAGGCCGGGAGCCGGGCCCCGCGCGGCAGCCGGCGCTCGAGGATCGCCGCGCGCAGGCCCTCCCGGAGCTGCGCGTGCAGCGGCGCCGCGGCCGCGGTGTCGAGGGTGAGCGTCAGGGGCAGGGGAGCCCGGGCCACGGGGCAAACTGGTCCAGTCGCGGTTCGAGAATTGGACCTTTCGCCTGGACCGCCGAACGGTCAAGCCCGGATCCGCAACATCGCCGCAGGACAGGCCCATGTACCAGCCGCCCCACTTCCGGGACGATTCGCGCGCCGCGCAGCACGCGCTGATCCGCGCCAACCCCCTCGGCCTGCTGGTGACCGCCGGGACGGGTGGCCTGACAGCCAACCCGATCCCGTTCCTCCTGGACGACGACGGTCCCCACGGGGTGCTGCGGGCGCATCTCGCCCGCGCCAACCCGCAGGGTCAGGATCTCGCCGCGACGGAGGAGTGCCTGATCGTGTTCCAGGGGCCGCAGGGCTACGTCACGCCGAGCTGGTACGCGAGCAAGCGCGAGCACGGCCGGGTGGTCCCGACCTGGAACTACGCCACCGTCCACGCCTGGGGCCGGCCGCGGATGATCGAGGATGCGGACTGGCTCGGACGCCAGATCGCCGACCTCACCGCCCTGCGCGAGGCGTCTCGGGCCGAGCCGTGGGCGGTCGCGGACGCGCCGGCGCCGTTCGTCGCCGCGCAGGTCCGGGGCATCATCGGCATCGAGATTCCGATCACGCGGATCGAGGGGAAGTGGAAGATGAGCCAGAACAGGCCCGAGGCCGACCGGAACGGGGTCATCGCGGGGTTGCGCGCCGAGGGCGAGGCGGGTCTCGCCAGGCTGGTCGCCGAGCGGAGCGGGCTGTGAGCGCGCGCCTCAACGGCTTCGGCCAGCCCGTCGGCCCGGCCCTGCCGGACTGGAGCCCGCGCCCGCGGCCGCCGCGCACGCCCCTGGAGGGCCGCTTCTGCCGGCTCGTGCCGCTCGACGCCGCGGCGCACGCGGACGCACTCTACGCCACCTACAGGGCCGCCCCCGACACGCGCGGTTGGACCTATCTCGGCGACGAGATGCCGGAGAGCGCGGAGGCCTACCGGGCGCGCCTCGCGCGGCAGCAGACGAGCGAGGACCCGCTGTTCCACGCGATCCTAGATCCCGAGAGCGGCGACGCCCTCGGGATCGCCTCGTATCTCCGGATCGATCCCGCCAACGGCGTGATCGAGGTCGGCCACCTCCACTTCGGCCCCCGGCTGCAGCGGGCGCCCGCCGCCACGGAGGCCATGGCGCTGATGATGGCCCGGGCCTTCGACGAGCTCGGCTACCGGCGCTACGAGTGGAAATGCGACAGCCTCAATGCCCCGTCCCGGGCGGCGGCGCTGCGGCTCGGCTTCACCTTCGAGGGCATCTTCCGCAACGCCGTGGTGGTGAAGGGCCGCTCCCGCGACACGGCGTGGTTCTCCATCACCGATACCGAGTGGCCGCGAGTCCGCGCCGGCTTCGCGGCGTGGCTCGACCCGTCGAACTTCGACGGGGCGGGTCGCCAGCGGCGCGGGCTCGCGGACCTGCGCGCCGCCGCGGGCTGAGCCGGCTCAGGAGCCGCCGGCCAGGAACGCCTCCGCGCTGCGCAGGCTGAGCGCCATGATGGTCAGGGCCGGGTTCGCCGCGAGCGAGCTCGGGAAGGTCGAGCCGTCGCAGATCCACAGGTTATCGATGTCGAAGCTGCGGCCGTGCGGGTCGACGACGGCGCTCGTCCCGTCGCGGCCCATCCGGCAGGTCCCGAGCGTGTGGGCGACGCGCTCCAGCACCCAGACGTCGTCGGCCCCTGCCTCCTCCCAGAGATCGCGCATGACCTTCGTGGCGTGCGCGTTGAGGCGGTTCTCGTTGGTGCTGTAGCCGAAGCTGATATGGGCCTTGCGCATCCCGTGCGCGTCGGTCTCGTCGGCGAGGGTCAGCACGTTTGCGTCGCAGGGCAGCGTCTCGCCGTTAATGCCGATGCCGGCGAAGTGGTTGTAGCGGTCGAGGTAGTCGAGCAGCGGCTGCCCCCACAGGCCGCGCCCCCGCGCCGCCGAGTTGCCGAAGGTCACCGGCACCACGCCGAGGCTCTGGATCAGGTAGCCGCCGGCGAAGTCGGCACCGGCGCGGATGAAGTCCTCGGTGATCAGCGAGGACGGATAGCCCCGGTTCATGCGCACCTCGTGGTCGAAGGTGCCCCAGACCTGGGTCGCCACGTGCCCCATGTAGTTGCGCCCGATCTGGCCGCTGGAATTGGCCAGGCCCAGATGGAGCAGCAGGCGCGGCGTCTCGACCGCCCCGGCACAGAGGAAGACGGCGCCGCAGCGCTGCCGCCGCTCCGCGCCGTCCTGCCGGTAGACCACGCCGGTGATCCGGCCGTCGGCACCGCGCTCCAGGCCGTGGACGAAGGCCTCGGCCCGGATCTCGGCGCCGCGGGCGACCGCGTAGGGCAGGTAGGTGACGTCCATGCTGGCCTTGGCGCCCGTGCGGCAGCCCTGGTGGCAGAAGCCGCAATTGATGCAGGCGTTGCGGCGGGGCCCGTCCTCGGACTGGAAGTCCCGCGAGACCACGGCGGCGGGCGCGTCCGCCCACCGGATGCCGCGGGCCTCGCAGGCTCGAGCCATGATTTGCGCCGGCCCGTTCCGCGGGACCGGGGGCAGGGGATAGCGGCGGCCGGCATCCCACGGATAGCTCTGCGCGCCGGAGACGCCGAGGAAGCGCTCGACCCGCTCGTAGAACGGGAGCAGATCCTCGTAGGAGAGTGGCCAGTCGACCCCTTCGCCGCTCTCCGTGTACAGTCGGAGGTCGCGGGCGTCGGCCCGGGGCACGAAGGCGCCCCAGTGCAGCGTCGAGCCGCCGACGCCGGTCCCACTGTTGTTCGCCCCGAAGGCTTCCGGGGTCGAGCCGCCGCTCAGCCGCTCATCGGTCCAGTAGATCTCGTCGGCCAGCGTCTCGTCGAAGGCGAAGCGCTCCGGGGTGAAGTTCGGTCCGGCCTCCAGGGCCACGACCTTCAGCCCCGCCGCGGCGAGGCGCGCGAGGAGCGGCGCGCCGCCGGCACCGGTCCCCACCACGACCGCGTCGACGGCCTCGTCCGCGCGGTAGGTCCGCATCCCCGCGAGGTTCATCGTCCCGCCTCCGTCCGCAGCGCCCGCGGCTCCCAGGGTTCCGGCGCGTCGAGTCCGACGGCGTGGAAGCCCGGCAGGCCGTCAGCGATCTCGCCCGGCCGGTCGCCGCCGGCACCGATGCCCGAGAAGCCGATCTGCGCCAGGGCCGCCGGGTGGCCGAGCCAGAGGCGGACCGCGTCGGCGCGGAGATCCTCGAACCAGAACCGCATCCGGTCGGCGTCGAGGCGGCCGCCGAGGCTCTCCGGGACCTTCAGCGCGGCGCGCGCGCACAGGGTGAGCAGCCCGTCCTGCTCGGCCGCGTCGAGGGTCACGAACGGGCGGTCGCGGGCGATGCGGGCGGCAGCGTCGAGCGTCCGAACGGCGGCACGGTAGGCCTCCGCGTCCGGCGGCAGGGCCGAGAAGCGCCAGCCGTCCCCGTCGCCGGAGGCCAGCCGCCGGTCGAGGCGGGCGGCCAGATCGAGGTGCGGCACCGGCACGACGCGGGAGAGGGCGGCCCGCAGGATCGCGAGTTCCACCGGGTCGAGGGCCGCCGGCCGATAGGCGGGATCGTCCGGCGCGGCGCGCTCAGCGAGCGCCTCACGGAGGCGGCTGTTCACGCGCTCGGAGGCGATCAGCGCCGCGTAGTCCGGCGGCACCGCCGGGCCGGCCTCGACGGGCGGGCGGGGCCGGTCACCGAGATGGGCGCGCAGGTGGTCGGCCAGGGCCGCGGGCCGCTCCAGCGGCAGGAGGTGGCCGACGCCGTCGACGGTGACGAGACGGTGGTGCGCGAGGTGGGGCGCCGTGAGGGCCCGCTGCGCGTCCGGCCCGAGGTCTGCATCCTCGGACCCAGCGAGGATCAGCGCCGGGGTGCGCAGGACGCCGACCCGGCGGCACCAATCCTCGTTGGCGCCCTCCTCGAGCCAGGCTTTCCAGGCGGCCGGCTCGGCCCGCAGGACGTCGGCCACCGCCCGCGCCTCGGTCTCTGGATCCAGACCGTCGCCCACGTTGGCGCGCACGAAGGCCTCGGCCTCGCGGCGCCGGGTCTCGGGATCCGCGTCGATCCAGGCGAGCATGTCGGCGCGCCGGTCCTCCGGGATCGGCTCCGGGCTCGGCGGCGAGCCGGAGACCAGGACGAGGTCGGTGAGCCCCGCCAGCCCCGCCTCGCCATCCTCGGCCCGGCGCGCGAGCGCCAGCGCCACCTTGGCCCCCATGCTGTGCCCGGCGATCCCGTAGCGCGCCGGAGCCCGCGCGCGGATGGCCTCGGCCACGCGATCGGCCATGGCGGCGACGGAGTAGCCCGGCGTGCCGGCGGCATCGCCGAAGCCCGGCAAGTCTACGGGGACGCAAGTCAACGGCGTCCCCTCGAGGGCGCGCGCGAGACGCTCCCAGCTTCGGGCACTTCCGCCCAGAAAGTGCAGGCAGAACAGGACTTCGGGCTCGGACATCGGCGAGACATCGCGCGGCACCGGAATGCTTCAAGCGTACGCGACGCCGCATGGCCGAAGTCTTGTCCCGGACCCGTTGGCCCGGTCGTGGCCGCGTGCGATCAGGAGCATCGGAGGAGGCGGCGATGGCGGATCTCGAACTGGCCTGGCGCGTGGAGGAGGCCTGCCTCAACGCCTGGCCGAGCCCGCGCGAGCTCCTGGTCCACGGCTACCTGCTGCGCGCCGCCGGCGGCCGCTCGAAGCGGCAGAATTCCGTGAACCCCATGCGCGGGAGCGGCGCGCCCGGACCGGCCATCGCGGCGGCGCGCGCGATCTACGGCCGCCTGGGACAGCGCCCGATCTTCCGCGTGCCGGCCATCGCCCCGCAGATGGAGCCGCTCCTCGCCGGCAGCGATTACAGCGTGGTCGACGAGACCTGCACGCTGATCCGCGGTCTCGACGACCTGCCGACCGCGCCCGATCCGGCCGTCGCGGTCGCCGCGGCGCCCGGGCCGGACTGGCTGGCCCTGCGCGACGCGGTGAACCGCGCGGATGAAGCGGCCGCGCGGGTGTTCCGCGACACCGTCGCCGCCCTGGCCCTGCCGCGGGCCTTCGCGGCGGCCGCGGCCGAGGGCGGCATCGGCGCGATCGCCTTCGGGGTGCTCGACCGCGAGCTGATGGTCATCGAGGCGGTGGCGACGCCCGAACCGCTGCGCGGCCGCGGCCATGCCCGGCGCGCGGTCGGCGCGCTGCTGCGCTGGGGCCGCGGGGAGGGCGCCCGGGCCGCCTGCCTGCAGGTCGTGGCCGCGAACACGCCGGCGCGGGCGCTCTACAGCGCCCTCGGCTTCGAGCGCGAACTGTACCGCTATCACTACCGGGTCGGACCGGAGCCCGGCTGAGACGCCGGCGGGTCGCGGGCCGGTCCTCACATCCGGCCGGCGCGACCGTTCAGGCGTCGAACAGCGAGCCCTGCCGCGTCGGGGCGGGGCTCGCGCCGGTCCGCTTGCCGGCCGTCGCCGGCGCGGCCGCGCCGCCGCGCCGAGCGGGCTTCGCGGACGGGGATGGCGCGGCCGACAGGGACGGATCGGCCGTCCCGTCGGGCACGGCCGTCACGGTCCCGTCGGCGAATTGCAGGCTGAGGCGCTGGGCGGCCGCCGCCTCCGCGGCGCGGCGGACGGGCAGCCCCGCGGCGTCGCGCACCAGCACGTAGCCCCGGTCGAGCACCGCGCGGTAGCTGAGTGAGCCGAGCAGGCCCGCCAGACCGTCGAGCCGGTCGCGACGACGCTCGATCCCGCGCGCGCCCGCCTGGGTGAGGCGCTCCGACAGGGCGAGGAGCCGGTCGGTGCGGCGCGCCTGCAGCGCCCGGGCCCGTTCCAGGCTGGCCTCGCGCGCGACGACGAGGCGGCGCCCGAGCTGGACCAGAGCCTCGCCCTTGCGCTGGACGTCGTTGCGCAGGGCGTGGAGCGGCCGGTGGTCGATCCGCGCCAGCCGGGCGCGGGCGTTGGCGAGGGCCACGTCGGGCGAGCGGCGAGCCATCCGGTCGAGGAGCAGCTGGAGCCGCGCGCGGTGGCGGCTCGCGCCCGCCGCCAGCGCCGGGGCGAGGCGCGCCTCGGCGAGGTCGAGCCGCTGGCGCTTGGCCGCCAGCAGGGCGTCGGCGCTCGGCAGGGCCCGTCCGAGGGCGCGTAGGTCCGACCGGTCGCGGTCGATCCGGCGCCCGACCGCCCCGCGGCCGCGGGCCGACAGGTCCGCCACCGTGGCGATCAGGTCGGCGCGGACCGGCACCGCCATCTCGGCGGCGCCCGTCGGGGTCGGCGCGCGGCGGTCCGAGACGTAGTCGATCAGCGTGGTGTCGGTCTCGTGCCCCACCGCCGAGATCAGCGGGATCGCGCTCGCGAAGGCGGCGCGGACGACGCATTCCTCGTTGAAGGCCCAGAGATCCTCGATCGAGCCGCCGCCGCGGGCCACGATGAGCACGTCCGGGCGCGGGATCGCCCCCCCGGCCGGGAGGGCGTTGAAGCCGCGGATCGCGGCCGCGACCTCCTCGGCCGCGCCGTCGCCCTGGACCCGCACCGGCCAGACGAGGACCGGGCGGGGAAAGCGGTCCTCCAGCCGGTGGAGGATGTCGCGGATCACCGCGCCGGTCGGCGAGGTGACGACGCCGACGACCCGCGGCAGGTAGGGGATCGGCCGCTTGTGGTCCGGCGCGAAGAGGCCCTCGGCCGCGAGCTGCTTCTTGCGCTCCTCCAGGAGCGCCATCCAGGCGCCGAGCCCCGCGGGCTCCAGGCTCTCGATGACGATCTGGTACGAGGACTTGCCCGCGAAGGTCGTGATGCGGCCGGTGGCGACGACCTCCAACCCCTCCTGCGGCCGCTGGCGCAGGCGTCCGAACACGCCCTTCCAGACCACCGCATCGATCCGCGCCTGCCCGTCCTTCAGTGAGAAGTAGGCGTGGCCCGAGCCGTGCTGGCCGCGATACCCGGAGATCTCCCCGCGCAGCCGGACGTGCCCGAAGGCGTCCTCGAGGGTGCGCTTCAGGGCGCCCGCGAGCTCGCCGACCGACCATTCCGGCTGGTTGGCGTTGAGCACGCTGGTCGGCGGGATGTCCGCTGCTTGCTGGGCTGCGGGGCGCGGGGGCGGCACGAGGGGCATGAGCCGACGCTAGGGGCCTCCGGCGGGACAGTCAAAGGCCCGCTGTGGAGACGGGATCGCTCGGCCGGCGCCGCGCCTGCGGCGCCTCTCCCTCGGCGAATGCCGCTCCCTTCACTCGACGGCGAGCTCGCGCGGCCGGTCGGAGATCGCCACCGGCGGGACCAGCAGCGACAGGAGCAGGGTCAGCCCCGCCACGGCGAACACCGTCCAGAACGTGCCGTGCAGGGCGTGCTCCAAGCCGGCCCGGATCGCCTCGCCGCCGGCCCCGAGGCTTGCCGGATCGTCGAGCAGGCGCCGCAGCTGATCGGAGTTCACCGCCGGGCCGCTCGACGGGTTCGCGAGCCGGTAATTCAGCACCGCGCCGAGGACGGTCGCGCCGAGCGTCGAGCCGAGGTTGCGCGAGAAGATGTTGGAGGCCGTCGCCGCCCCGCGCTGCGCCCAGGCGACGCTGTCCTGGATGATCACGATGGCGGCCGTGGACAGGAAGCCCATGCCGAGCCCCATCACGACCGAGCCGCAGGCCGCCACCGCCGGGGAGGTGTCGGGCCCGAGGGCCACGAAGGCGACCGCGCCGAGGGGCAGGAGCGTCGCGCCGACCAGCAGGATCGGGCGCAGGCCGAACCGCACGAAGCTGCGCGCCGCCGTCGTGGCGCCGATCGGCCAGCCGAGCACCATCAGGGTCAGGGTCAGGCCGGCGATCAGGGGCGACTGCCGCATGACGCCCTGCACGTACATCGGCAGGAACGCCGTGAGCCCGATCACCGTCATGCCGGAGAGCAACGTCGCGGTGTTGGCGGTCGCGATGGGGCGCTGCAACCACAGGCGGATGTCGAGCATCGGGTCCGGCGCGCGCCGCTCTTGGACGACGAACAGGGTCGCGGCCACCACGAAGGCCACCGCCGGCCATAGGGCCGCTTCGGCCGACTCGCCCGCCTCGGTCAGCGCGATCATCAGCGCCGCGATGGCGGCGGTGAACAGGGCCGCACCGATCGCGTCGATCTGGCGCGGGCGGCGCTCGACGCCCTCGTGGAGGAAGCACAGGAACAGGCCGGCCGCGATCACGCCGATCGGCAGGTTGATCCAGAAGATCCAGGGCCAGCTCAGGTGGCCGATGATCAGGCCGCCGACCAGCGGGCCGGCGACCGACGAGATCCCCCAGACACTCGCGAGGTAGCCCTGGACCTTGCCGCGTTCCCGCACCGCGTAAAGGTCGCCGATGACGGTCAGGCTCACCGGCTGGATCGCCCCGGCGCCGACGCCCTGGATGAGGCGGAACAGGATCAGCGAGGGCATCGACCACGCGAGCCCGCACAGGAGGGAGCCCGCCAGGAACACCGCGATGCCGAACAGCAGGACTGGCCGGCGTCCGTAGAGGTCTGAGAGCTTGCCGAACACCACCGTGGTGGCCGTCTGCGTCAGCAGGAAGGACGCGAACACCCAGGCGTAGAGGTGAAGGTCGCCGAGATGACCGGCGATCTGCGGCATCGCCGTCGAGACGATCGTCGCCTCGATGGCGATCATGAACATCGACGCCATCACCGCGGCGAGGACCAGCGGGCGGCGCGTCTCGAGGGACTTGGGCATCGGGCCGATCTAGGCCCGCCGCGCCTGCACACCTAGCGTTGGCTCGGGCAACCGGCCTCTCCGCGGCGAGATCCGTGCGCGGGCGCACATCCGCTCGGCACCGGCCCCGCGATGGGCGCATGGATGACGCGCCCCGATGCAGCACGTGCATACATAATGCGAAACGCCTCGGCGCGACCGACTCAGGCCTCCGCGTCGGCGTCGAGGTCCCTCCCGCGGGTCTCGGGCAGCAGGAACGCGGCGATCGTCCCGACGAGGCTGAACGCGGCGAGGTAGTAGGCCGGCGCGAGCCGGTCGCCGGTCGCGGCGATCAGCCAGTTCACCACGTAGTTCGTGCTGCCGCCGAACACCGAGACGGAGACCGCGTAGACGATCGACAACCCGGCGCTGCGTACCGCCCGCGGCAGGGCCTCGGGAATGCCGACGATCACGGCCGCCGCGTTGAGGGACGACAGCGCCGAGAGCAGGAAGGTGACCGCGTAGACGCTGGCAGCGCTCGGCGCCCGCACCACCCAGGCGAAGGCCGGGACCGCCAGGATCAGGATCAGCGCCCGCGGCCAGATCATCACCGGTCGCCGCCCGTACCGGTCGGCCAGCCAGCCGCCGAGCAGCGGGAAGATCACCGAGGCGAGCCCGAGGGCGATCGGCACCGCCGTGGCGGCGGTCTCGCTCAGGCCGAGGGTCGCGCCCGCGAAGACCGGCATGTTGGTGCCGACCGCGTTCGACACGGTCGAGGCCGCGATGACCAGGAAGGTCAGGCCCAGCAGGCGGCCGTGCTCGCGCAGGAGCCGGCCGACCACCGCCATCGTCGAGGCCGCCGCGTGCGGATCCTCCTCGGCGCCGGCGGTCTCGGGCAGGTGGCTGCGGATAACGAGGCCGACCGGTACGACGCACAGGCCGAGGGCGAACATCAGCCGCCAGCCCCACTGCGCCATCGCCTGGTCGCCGACCACGAGCGCCAGGGCGGTCGCGATGATCCCGGCGAACAGGGCGGCGCAGCCCTGGCTGGCGATCTGCCAGCTCGTCACGAAGCCGCGCCGGTCCGGGGGCGCGGCCTCCAGCAGGAAGGCGGTCGAGGGACCAACCTCGCCGCCGAGGGCGAGGCCCTGCACGAGGCGTCCGGCGATGACGATGACCTGCGCCCAGCCGCCGATCGTCGCGTAGGAGGGGCAGGCGGCCAGCATGAGCATGCCGACGGCCATCAGCGCGATGGTGATCAGCATCGCGGGCTTGCGGCCGGCCCGGTCCGCGAAGGCGCCGATCAGCACACCGCCGATGGGCCGCATGACGTAGCCGATGCCGAACAGGGCGAGCGATGCCAGCAGGCTGTGGGTCGGGTCGTTCGCCGGGAAGAAGGCCTCGCCGATCGGCTTGGCGAAGAAGGCGTAGACGGTGAAGTCGTAGAATTCGAGGGCGTTGCCCAGGACGACGGCCCCGACCGACTTGCGGTCGAGAGTCGAATGATGCGCGCCGGGATGCGGTGCGGTCCGGGCGTCCATCAGCGGGCCGACCCGTCGACCGGGTGCTTGGCGAGACCGCCGGTCACGGGCGTCTCGCCCTCCGCCAGGGCCGCGTCGTAACCGGCCAGCCAGAGCGTGCGCGCCTCCGTCCCCTCCGCGTAGGGGCAGGCTTCCCGGGCGAGCCCTTTGGCGGGCGCGGCCCGGCCGAGGGCGCGGGCATCGAGGTCGTTCGGTGGCGTATCCATACGGGCGCAGCTCCGTTCCGGTGGGCTGCGGCGCGATGTAGGGCGCGGAGCGCGCGCGTCGCCGATCTCAGTGACGCGTCGGGTCCGCGTCGGCGGGCAGCGCCACGGCCTCGCTGAACGGGAATTCCAGCACGACCTCGCCGTCGTCGTCCGTGACCACGAGGCACGCCGTCATCAGCCGGGCCTGATCCTGCGGCTGGCGCAGGGCGGCGCGGATCGTCTCCCGCGCCGCCTCCCAGGCCGCGTCCGGATCCCGAAGCTCGATCCCGGTCGGGTCGGAGATGACGTCCTCGCCGATCTGCGTGTGGAAGAAGTAGCGCGGCATGGTCTTCACCGATTGCAGGGGTGCCGCCCCGGGCGGAGCGACCCACGACAGGTGGTGATGGCCGCGCGTCGGACCAGATGCGGCGCGCCCCCCTGTCTCGGCCCTCAGCCGTGCGCGGCGCGCGCGGCCGGCGCGGACGGGACCGGGCGCAGCGCCCGCACCTGGCCGCTGGAACCGCCCGCGCGGTGCTGCTTCTCCATCGCCATGAGCGGCCGCAGCTCGGGCTCGGCGAAATCGAGGAGCTTGGCGTTGCGCCAGCGCGGCTTGCCGGAGCCGCGGCCGAACCAGCGGGGGCGCTCCTCCTCGACCAGGAGCACCAGCCGCCCTGTCCAGGTCTTCCGGAACCAGAAACGCCCTGTCAGAGACATCGTCCCATCCTCGCCGTCGAGCCGCCCCCGGTCTGGCCGCCTCAATAGCGAACTTGGCTGTTCGCGTACTGATTGAGGACGCGAGCGAACAGGCGCACCACCGATATCCACAGCGTCACGCCGGGACTGCGGGGGACTCGGGGCACGATCAGTGCGCGATATGCCGGACCGACAGCGCCAGCACGACGAGCCAGACGAGCCCCGAGAGACCGAACACGAAGCCGCGGAGGATCGCCGCTTCCAGCGCCGCGTGTGCGGAGCGCGGCTCCGAAGCCCGCTCCCTCCGCGAAGGCTCGGGACGCGCCCGGACCGGGCGCTGCTCCGGCACGGTGAGCAGGCGGGTCAGGCTGTCGGGGAGCGGTCTCGGATCGGGCTGCACGGCAGCCGCGAGCCTAACGCGTCACGCGCCCGCGCGACAGGCCGCTCGCAGCGTCGGCAGGCTCATGTCGGCAGGCTCATGTCGGGCACCGATTTGTCGCGCCCATACCCCATGCTACAGCTCGACCCCCGGGCGGCCAGTCAGCCCGTCGGTCCGCGCGCATGCCCCTGCCACCTGTTCTGATCACCGGCGTGGCCGGCTTCATCGGGAACCAGCTCGCCCTGCGCCTCCTCGAGGACGGCCGGCAGGTCGTCGGCCTGGACAGCGTCAACGCCTATTACGACGTGCGCCTCAAGGAAGCCCGGCTGCAACGCCTCGCGGATTTCCCGGGCTACAGCTTCGCGCGCCTCGACCTCGCCGACCGCGGCGGCCTCGACGCGCTGTTCCACCGCCACGCGTTCCGCACGGTGATCCACCTCGCGGCCCAGGCCGGCGTGCGCTACTCGCTCACCGATCCGCACGCCTACGCGGCGAGCAACCTCGTCGGCTTCCTGAACATCCTCGAGGCCTGCCGCCACGGCGGCGTGGGACACCTCCTCTACGCGTCCTCCAGCTCCGTCTACGGCGGCGTCACCGCAATGCCGTTCTCGGTGCACCAGAACGTCGACCATCCGCTCAGCCTCTACGCCGCGACCAAGAAGGCGAACGAGCTGATGGCGCACAGCTACAGCCATCTCTACGGCCTGCCGACGACGGGCCTGCGCTTCTTCACCGTCTACGGCCCCTGGGGCCGGCCCGACATGGCGCTGTACCTGTTCACCCGCGCGATCCTGGCGGGCGAACCGATCCGCGTGTTCAACGAAGGGCGGATGCTCCGGGACTTCACCTACATCGACGACATCGTCGCGGGGATCCGGGCCCTGGCCGACCGGCCGGCCGCGCCCGACCCCGCGTGGAGCGGCGAGGCGCCGGATCCCGGGACCAGCTCCGCCCCTTACAGGATCTACAACATCGGCAACAACGAGCCGGTGGCGCTCCTGGAGATGATCGCGCTCCTTGAGAACGCCCTGGGCCGCAAGGCGGAGAAGATCCTCCTGCCGATGCAGCCCGGCGACGTCCCGGCGACCTACGCCGACATCGACGACCTCGTGCGGGACGCCGGCTTCCGGCCCGCCACGCCGCTGAAGACGGGGATCGGGCGCTTCGTCGACTGGTATCGGACCTATCACGGGATCTGAGGGAACGGCGCCGCGCGCCGTCGCACGGAGCCAATCCGTTCACGCGGTGTTGAGTGGGGCGGCGGCCCGCAGCATCCGCCAACCGGCCCCGGATGACGGCTATCCCAGACTGGGCCGTTGCGCGCGCCGGGCACATTCATTTAGAGCTGTTCCAGGCAGGCAAGCTCTGCCCGCATCGCTGCCCAAGCGGCGGCCAACAGGAGGAAATCCATGCGTTCACTCGTTTTCGGCGCCGTCCTTGCCGTCGTGATGCCTCTCGCCGCGCAGGCCCAGGACGCCGGCGACGCCGCGGCCGGCGAGAAGGCGTTCGCCCCCTGCAAGGCGTGCCACAACTTCCAGAAGAACGGCGTGGGTCCTGACCTGAAGGGCGTCGTCGGCCGCAAGGCGGGCACCTACGAGGGCTACAACTACTCCGCCGCCCTGAAGAACTCCGGCATCACCTGGGATGAGGCCAACCTGCACGAGTGGCTGAAGAACCCGAAGGCGAAGGTGCCCGGCACCAAGATGATCTTCCAGGGCTACCCGGACGACAAGAAGATCAACGACGTCATCGCCTACCTCAAGACGCAGTCCTGAGAGGCGAAGATCGGTACGAACCGGGAGCGGCCGCCCGGCCGCTCCCGGGGCTCCGGCCGCGCCCTAGTCGGGCGTGAGGCCGGCCTGCAGGCTCAGCCTGAGCGTGACGAGATTCTGAAGCAGGTCCTTGCGGCCCTGGATATCGAGACCGGTCATGCCCCCCGCCTCGTCGGGCAGGCAGGCGAGTTCCTCGCGCAGCGCCTCGCCGGCGGCGGTGAGGAAGATGCTGACCTGACGCTCATCGACCCTGTCGCGGGCGCGGCGCACGCGCCCGGAGGCTTCCAGGCGCTTCAGGAGCGGCGTCAGCGTCCCCGAATCCAAGAACAGGCGGTTCCCGATCTCCTTGACCGACAATCCGTCCTGCTCCCACAAGACCAGCAGGACGAGGTATTGCGGATAGGTCAGTTCGTGGCGCCCCAGGAGGTTGCGGTAGGCGCGGCCGAACGCGTGCGCGGCGGCGTAGACCGCGAAGCACAGCTGATTGTCGAGGCGCTGCCGCTCCCGCTGCGAAAGCTGGTCGGCACGCGTGTGCCCCGCTCGATCCGGCTCGATGCCGATCTGCGAGGCCGTGGGGCCTGACATAGGAAAACTCTCTCTGGTAAAGGCTGGCTCGCGTACCGGTATGGCGAGGGGCTACTTCTAGGCAGTTCGCTAAACGTATACAATTGGGGCGACCGACCGAGAGTTGCCACACCATCCGCCCGGCAGCGCTCAGCCATCCATCAACGGATGCAGATCGCGGACCATCGCCTTCAGGCGCTCGTCGAGGACGTGCGTGTAGATCTGCGTCGTCGAGATGTCGGCGTGGCCGAGCAGCTCCTGGACGATGCGCAGGTCGGCGCCGTTCTGCAGGAGGTGACTCGCGAAGGCGTGGCGGAGCACGTGGGGGCTCACCCGATCCGGGTGGAGCCCCGCCGCCGAGGCCAGCACCTTGAGATCGCGGGCGAAGGCCTGCCGGGTGAGATAGCCGCTGTCGCTGTCGGCGGGAAACAGCCACGGGTTGTCCTCCGGCACGGCCGGAAGATGCGCCGCCATCGCGGCGCGGGCCGCATCGGTCAGGGGCACGAGGCGCTCGCGGCCGCCCTTGCCCTTGACGATGAGGTAGCGCTCGCGCGTCGCGCCCGCCGCGCGGGGCAGGGCGACCAGTTCCGAGACGCGCAGGCCCGTGGCGTAGAGCAACTCGAGCAGGCACGCCATCCGGCGTGCCCGCCGGGCCGGGCCGGGGGCCTGATCGGCGGCGGCGGCCGCCTGCGCCGTGGCGAGCAGCCGGTCGACCTCCGCGATGGACAGCACCTTGGGGAGCGCGCGCCCGCGGCGCGGACCGGACACCGCGACGCTCGGATCGCTCTCGGCGCCGCCCTCGGCGTAGAGGAACTTGTGGAAACCGCGCACGCAGGACAGGCGCCGCGCCGCCGAGGACGCCTTCAGGCCCCGGGTCTCGAGGTCGATCAGGAAGGCCCGCAGCGTGCCGGCCTCCACGTCGCCGAGCGCCGTGCCCGAGCGCGCGAGATAGTCGAGGTAATCGTCCAGGTCCCGGCGGTAGGCGCTCAGGGTGTTCAGTCCGGCACCGCGCTCGGCGGCCAGCATGTCGAGATACTCGGCAACCTCGGGGCGCGGCGCCCGGGCGGCGTCGCCGCTGCCCTCCGGCCCGCTCAACGGTTGCCCGGCTGCAGCTTCGAGGCGGGGATGGTCACGCTCATCTCCCGCGGCGTCGGCTGGACGAAATGCGCGAGCGCGAACATGGCCGCGTAGACCAGACCCGCCAGGATCGCGAGGGTGGCAAAGAAACGGAACAGGGTCGGCACGTCGGTCGAACCTCGGGCAGACGGGCGCTGGCGGCGGGGAGGGGGAGGGCGAAGGCCTTCTCCGAGCCGCCGCCGATGCCCGGGTTCGACCACGTGAACGAGGCGCTGACAAGGCCCACGACGACACAGGGATGCGTTTCGCAGGCCGCTTGAATCGCGCTAAGAGCCTGCCGCAGGATGTGAGGCTGCCCGGGCGACAGGCGCGCGGGGGCCGGTGGAGAGGCGGGGACGCCGCACGGATGCGATGCAGGAGTCGATGCAGGAGGCCATGAGCGGGGAGGAGGCGGGGGAACCGATCGAGGCGCGACTGCGCCGCGCGCTCGGCCTGCGCTCGATCGTGCTCGTCGGCCTCATGGGAGCGGGCAAGAGCACCGTCGGCCGGCGTCTGGCGAGCCGCCTCGGCCTGATCTTCAAGGATGCCGACATCGAGATCGAGGCCGCGGCCGGCCTGACGATCCCCGACATCTTCGCGATCTACGGCGAGCCGAGCTTCCGCGACGGCGAGGAGCGGGTGATCTCGCGCTTGCTGCGGGCCGGCCCGCTGGTCCTGGCGACGGGCGGCGGCGCCTACCTGCGCGAGGCGACCCGCGCGCGCATCGCTGAATCGGCGGTCTCCGTCTGGCTGAAGGCCGATCTGGACGTGCTGATGCGGCGGGTCCGCAAGCGCGGCAACCGCCCGCTGCTGCAGACCGAGGATCCCGAGGCGACGATGCGCGACCTGATGGCCGTGCGCCACCCGGTCTACGCCGCAGCCGACGTGATGGTCATCTCGCGGGAGGTCTCGCATGACCGGGTCGTCCAGGACGTGCTGGAGGCGCTGGATGCCCATCTCAGCGGCGAAGGATCCATCCCCGTGGCCGCCCAGTGAGACCCGAGCGAACCGATCCATGACCGAGCCCCGTCCGGACCTCCTGACCGTCCACGTGCCCCTCGACGCCGGCCGCGCCTACGACATCCAGATCGGACGCGGGCTGATCGACACCGCCGGCACAGCGGTCGCCGCGCTCGGGGCCCGCCGGGCGGCGATCGTGACGGACGCGACGGTCGGCGCGCTCTACGCCGCGCGGCTGCGGACCAGCCTGGAGCGCGCCGGCCTCCAGGCGGGCGTGGTGACGGTGGCGCCGGGCGAGGCCTCCAAATCCTACGCGGGCTACGCGGCGGTCTGCGACGGTCTGCTCGCCCTCAAGGTCGAGCGCGGCGACCTCGTCGTGGCGCTGGGCGGCGGCGTGGTCGGCGACCTCGCGGGCTTCGCGGCCGCCACCCTGCGGCGCGGCGTGCGCTTCGTGCAGGTGCCGACGAGCCTGCTCGCGCAGGTCGATTCCTCGGTCGGCGGCAAGACCGGCATCAACGCGCCGCTGGGCAAGAACCTGATCGGCGCCTTCCACCAGCCGCGCCTCGTCCTGGCCGACACGGCCGCCCTCGACACCCTGTCCGAGCGCGAGATGCGCGCCGGCTACGCCGAGGTCGCCAAGTACGGGCTGATCGCCGATCCGGGCTTCTTCGACTGGTGCGAGGCGAACTGGCGCGGGATCTTCGCCGGCGGCCCGGAGCGCGAGCAGGCGGTCGCCGCCTGCTGCCGGGCCAAGGCCGCGGTGGTCACCCGCGACGAGCGGGAGGACGGCGAGCGGGCGCTGCTCAATCTCGGCCACACCTTCGGCCACGCCCTGGAGCGCCTGACCGGCTACGATTCCGCCCGCCTGGTCCACGGCGAGGGCGTGGCGATCGGGATGGCGCTGGCCTTCCGCTTCTCGTCACGCCTCGGGCTCTGCGCGGGACAGGATGCGGGCCGGGTCGCCAACCATCTCGCGCTCGCCGGCCTGCCGACCCGTCTGCAGGCCGTTCCGGGCGGGTGCGGCGACGCCGAGGCGCTCCTCGACGCGATGACCCAGGACAAGAAGGTCCGCGACGGCGCGCTGACCTTCATCCTCGCGCGGGGGATCGGCCAGAGCTTCATCGCCCCCGGCGTGGACCGGGCGGAGGTGGCGGCGTTCCTGCAGGATGAATTGGCGTCGGACCAAGCCGCTTGACGCCCGCGAGCGCCGGCTGTGGCCTTGCCTAACGCAGGCCGGGCCGCTATGAGCCTGCCACGTCCGGCGCCGGTCACCGCGCGCCGCTGACGGTCCCGTCGGGGCCAGAGCCGCAATAGCTCAGCTGGTAGAGCACCTCATTCGTAATGAGGGGGTCGGGGGTTCGAATCCCTCTTGCGGCACCACTACTTAGCTCTATGCTTGCTTACCGAAGAACCGGTCCGGTAAGCACATAGTAAGCAGCATGGCGAACAACCCGACCGTCTCCGAGCTTCGCAAGGCCGCCGAGGTCAGCGACCAGGAGATCGACGCCGCGGTCGATGCGGTGCTCGCGGATCTCGCCACCGAATCGTACCCGCTCGCGAAGGGTTGGACCCTCGACCTCGTCGAGACGCTCCGCACGAACACCCGCGCGGCCGAGGCGCTGACCACCGACAAGCCGGCCTGGAAGCGCAACATGGTCCGGACCGCGATCCTGTTGGCCCATCCGGTGAAGGGATGAGCGACGACGTCGGAGCGGCCCGAGAGCGCGCTGCAATCCAGCACATGATGCGACGGCTGGACGGATTCGCGCGTGGACTCGGCCTGGACGAGGCCGCCACGCGGGAGATCGTCGAGAGGATCGCTGCCGACATGCCGGAGCGGTCGGACGACGAGCGACTGGAGACGGCGCGCAACTGCCTGCTGGCGGCAGCGTCGGCGTAGCCATGTTGGTCGAGTTCGATCCAATGCTTGAGGCTGTCGAGGTGCTGATAGCGCTGGGTCACACCATCACGCCCGACGACGATTTCGAGCGCTGGCAGGTGGATGGTGGGGAATGGATGTCGCTGAGCGACCTGCTGGCACTCGCCCTGCGCCACGGCTTGGTGGATGGGCCGGGGCGGGCACAGTAGCGCGCCGCTATGACCTTCACCTGGCGCCGCACCTTCCCCGACACGCACCACGACTTCGTGGCCGAGGAGGCAGGCCAGCACGTCGGTCGCATCAAGCGGATTGATGGCGGTCCGCAGAACGGCTCGTGGACCTGGAGCTGCACGGGCTGTCAGCGCGGTCACGAGGCCGAGGGCGTGAGACCGCTCAACGGCATGGCCGACACCCGGGACGAGGCTATCGAGGCGCTGGCTGCCGCGTGGGCCCGGGCGAAGGCGTGGAGCGCCCGAACCGGGTTGCCGTTGGTGCATGGCAGATCATGACCGACGAGCAGAAGGGCTACCTGCAGGCGCTGTCCGACCTGCGCTCTTGGCACCGCTGGCAGATCGGCGCGTGCCATGGGGACCTGCGCTCCACGCAGGCTCACGAGGATGCCATCGCCTACCTCGACATGCTGATCGCCACGAAGAAGCTGCACGCGGCTCAGGATGAGGACGAACGTCAGCGAGCCCGCGCCGCGAACTCCCAGACCGGCGGCCCCCAGGTCTGACCTGGCTTGGTCCGGTAGCCGGAGAACCGGTCGAACACGATCCGGTCCCGCTCCACGTCGATCGCCGGACTGTCGTTGACCATCAGCGCGCCGGCATACTCGACGCGCAGGAAGCCGTACTCCGGATGGACGCCGAAGAGCTGCTCCGCGGTCCAGCCGAGCCGATGCGCCTCCGCGCCGTGCTGGTCGAGGAAGGCGAGCGCGTTCGCCCGCATCGCCGCCCATCGCGTCGGCGTCAGGTAGCGGCACGGCGAGGCGTGCTCGGACAGGCGCTCAATCTGGTCGCGCCAGGAGGCGACGGCGGGTGGGAGGTTTGACATGGCGGTCGGGGTAGGGGCGAATGGTTGCCGAAACTCAAAGGCCGCCTGAGGGCCACTATCAATTGCTTCTTCCAGGCGCTTCGAAGGAGCGGCACGCGTGCCGATCCAGTTAAACCCAATTCGAAATCAAGAAAAATCATTGGCAGGAGGGGACGGCGTTTCATTCTGTCTGCGGATGAAACTTGCCATCATCGGAACAGCGAACGAGTATTTGCCGTGTCTGTTTTTATAGATAACTCCGGAAGAATTGAGCGTTGACAACATCTGATTTACGTGGCTGCTTCCAAATCCCTTCATCGAAAGCACGTGGGATGCCTCAACTATTTCCTGAACTGTAAACTCACCATCCGCATTTTCAAGGTTGGCAATTACAAATAGAAGATCGCGCTGTCTGTCAGTTGCTCGGCCCCAGCGTCCTGCGAAGAAATCTGTATCGAGCTTCCGCATGATTTCATCAATTGGAATTGACGGATCTGCGCCAACAGCTAGACGCTGTATCCAAACATCATAGATTTCCCGGCATATAAACTGGATGAAGTAAGGGTATCCGCCAGAAGTAGTCGCGACAAGATCGACGGATGGCTCTGTAAATTTAACCGGACACTTCGCGTCCTCTACCGGCTTCTTGATGGCGTCTTTGCGATCCTTCATTTCCAACTGAGAGAGGGAAACTACTCTAAACATGCGCTCAGAGTAGGTTCTGGCCTCAACAAGTTTTGGAAACAGTGTCGGCAGGCCAACAAGGGCCAGCATAAAAGAAATGTTCTTGCGCTGAATTGATTGGAATGTGTCCAGCAGGACTGACAATGGATATTGGTCGCGCTGAGCGTGATCCGCGAGATTTTGCGCCTCGTCATAGGCGAAAATCATCCCTCTCTTTCCCAACTGCTGGACAATCGTCCATGCAAATTCGAGTACGGCCTTAAGCTTGTCGGTCGTCAGACCAGGCGTTTCCTCATAAAGCCGCATAAGATACTGATAGTTTATAGGCTGCAAAATAGGAGATGCACCTCCGGTAAACCCAGCCTCCTTCTGCTCGCCTACCGTAAGGGTGAGCGAGGACGTAACAAGCGACAAATCCGTTATGATGCGCGTCGCCAGATTAGCTTCGCTAACACTCGAAGTCTCAGAGAGATCGGTCCCAACCCAGATCCAGCCCTCTTGAATGGCGATGGGCTTGAATTTCTCTAGGAGAACAGTCTTTCCGAGGCCGCGAAGGCCAGTCAAGATTAAGTTCTCCAAGATGGTGTCCTGCGCGAGCAGTCTACGGAACTCAGCCTCCTCCGCCTCTCGGCCAGCGAGATAAGGCGGCATATGTCCAGCGCCCGGTCGGAAGGGGTTTTTGAACTCCGCCTTCGGATTAACCATTTGTAACGATCCAACATAAATTTAGCTTATGGACTAAATTAACACGCTGCGTGAGGCAGGTCAATTTTTAGACGTTCGATGGCCGTCCGCGCCGCTTCGAACGGCAACTTGGTGCGACAACGCGCGGATGGTTGCCCCCAGAAACGACGAAAGGCGCCCCGGCCGAAGCCAGGGCGCCCAGGGTGTTGACGGATGTCAACGGCCGCTAGTCAGTCGGGCGGCCGGTGCATGAAGGCCTTCAGCATCGCCTCGCGCGTCTCCTTCATCTCGCCCCGGACAGAGGTGACCATGTCGTCGATGCGCCGCTCCAGGCGCGTGATGACGTCGCCGGTCACGTAGGTCCGCGCCACCTCGATCTTGAAGGCGTTCAGCTTCTCCTCGAGGGATCGGATCTCGATCTTAGCCGCCGCCATGTCGATCGTGAGCGGCGAGACCGCGTCCCTGGTGCCGGTGCGCAGCTTCCCGACGACCCAGTCGACGCCCTTGCCGACCGAGAACAGGAACAACGCGAGCGCGATGAGCTGCGCCCAGGTGATCGGCCCGGGCGACAGGAAGGACGTGTCCATGGCGGCGGTCTTTCGCGGCCTACCCCTGCGGGGCAGGTGGAGGGTGAGGGCTATTTGCCGAAGGTGCGGCGGACCGTGGCGGCGATGCCGGCGACGCCGATCACGGCCATGACGATCGACCATTCCATCGCGTCGTACGGCGCCGGCAGCTTCGCGACCTGCCAGTTGAACCGGAAGGTGCTGTCGAGGACGATCGCGCCGAAGTGGATCATGCAGAGCCCGAACGCCGTCGGGATCATCCAGGCGGTCCACGGGGAGAGGTGCTGCGCCGCCCGCTCCTGCGCGGCCACCTTCCGCTCCTCGACGTAGGCGGTGAGCTGGGCCTGGGCGACCGTGACGTCGCCGGCCACGTTCTGGCCGTTCGTCAGCACGCCGTTGTCGGAGCGCTTGTTGAGGTAGGCCAGCACCGGCGCGACGATGCCGGAGCCGAGCAGCTTCACGAGGAAGCCACCGATCAGCGTCAGGAGCGCCATTAGCGCGGCCCTCCGGCGGGCGGCGGCCCGACCATGGCGAGGCGCCGGATCACGATGCCCAGCACGACGCGCGCGATGGCGAGAATGGAAGCGGACTTCGCGCCCCAGCCCGGCGGCAGCAGCACGGTGAAGTCGACACCGGCCAGCGCGTCGAGGATGTCGGGCACGGCCAGCACGAGGGCCAGCGCGTAGATCCGGTACCCGCGCGCGGCGGCGTACCAGCGCAGGATGCCGAGGCGGACCCGGCGGAAGCGAGCGCGGTGCATGTCAGGCCACCTTGGTCTTGCGGGAGAACAGGGCGTGGACGCGAGCCCAGAAGCCGGGATCGGCGGCCGGCGGCGTGATCACGGCCGGAGCCGCGGGCGCTGTCTTCACCGGCGCAGAGGTGGGAATCGCCGCGTAGCCGCCGGCAGTCAGGGCATCCACGAGGGTCGCGTGGTAGCCGGCGATCGTCGCGGCCTTGTCGGTGCCGTTAATGATGCGTCGGGCGCCGACCGCATCGTTCCGGCCCGGGCCGAAGTAGTCCGCCAGCTTCTTGCCGGTGAACCAGCCCTCGACCATGCCGTAGAACAGGATCGCGGCGGCCACGTCCGGGCGCATCGCCAGGGCGGGGGTCTTCACGAGGTCCTCGGCCGCAGTCAGCATGCCGAGCTTGCGCAGCGCGGCCGTGGCCTTGGCGTAGTTCGCCTCCCAGGTGAGCTGCACGAAGCCGCGCCCCCAGAAGCCGGTCGGCCCGTAGGTCCTGCCCTTGCCGCGCCCGTACTCCTCGATCGGCTGCATGGTCCGCGCCGTCTCGTGGAAGGTCGTGGCGAGGCAGTAGGCCAACGAGGCGAGCCCGAGCATGGCCGGGCAGGCGTCGAGGATCGCCTCGATGCCGGCGACCTGCGAGGCCGAGAGCCGGCCGCCGAAGGGCGCGGCGCGCACGCGGTCGAAGAACGCCGAGCGGTTGAGGCTCGCGGCCATGGTGGTCTCCGGGTCAGCCGAGGATGGCGAGGTGGACGCGGCCGACGCCCGACAGGCCGATGGCCCGGGCCGCGCCGCGCGAGAGGTCGATCGCCCGGCCGGCGACGAACGGGCCGCGATCCGTGATCCGGACGACGACGGACCGCCCTGTGGCGGCGCAGGTGACCCGCACGCGGGTTCCGAACCGCAGGGTCTTATGCGCGGCGGTGAGCGCATCCTGGTCGAAGCGCGAGCCGTCGGCCGCGCGGCGGCCATGGAAGCCCGGGCCGTACCAGGAGGCGGTCTCGGCCAGGGCGCACGGGACCGACCCCGCGAGCGCGAGGCACGCGAGGGCGGCCCGCGCCGGGAAGCGCAGGAGCATGACGGAGTCCTGAGAGGGGAGCTTAGGAGAGGAGCTTAGGAGGGGAGCTTAGGAGCTCGCCAGGTCACGGCTCACGGGAGTTCCTTGAAGGAGGCGATCCGGCCATCGACCTTGAGGGTGATCGAACCGGCCAGCGATCCGCCGCTGTAGGTCGCCGGGACCCGAGCCCCGACACGCACGGCCCCGGGCGTGGTCGTGGTATCGAACTGGAGTTCGACCGGAGCGGCGCCGGCGTCTTTCTGCGCCGCCACGGGGGTCGGCGCGGAGACGGTCGTGCCGTTGTGGATCATCAGCACGTCAGCGACGGAGTTCACCGCGCCGACATTCTGCATCAGCCCCTCGACCTCGACGCTGAGACGCAGGCCCCGATAGGGCGCCAGCGCGATCTCGTAGAACGGCACGAATGCGGCGGAGCTGGCGGGGGTCGGCAGGCTGATCGGCCGCTGCTCCGCGATGGCGATGCGGCCCGCGCCGGTCACGCGCTGGTCCGCGACCTTGGTTTTGCAACCGGCGCAGAGGAAGTCGCCGACCCGGACGTTGGTGGCCGGATCCTGGATCACGACGCCCTGCTGCAGGATGCGGAGCAGGCTCGTCCCCGGCAGCACGCTGATGTTGTCGCCSCCGGCGATGATGATGCCGTAGTTGGTATCGCGGGTGATCGGTGCGAGCCGCACGTTCTCGACGCCGGGATAGACGCCGATCGAACCCGTGACCTGCGCCATGATGCCGTAGTTGGTATCGCGGGTGATCGGTGCGAGCCGCACGTTCTCGACGCCGGGATAGACGCCGATCGAACCCGTGACCTGCGCCTCGATGCTGATGTTTCCGACCTTGCCGGTGGTGCCGCCCTCGATTCGCCCGAGTTTGATCGCCTCGCTCGAGCGCGGGTTCTCGAAGGAGTTGGACCCGTCGATCATCAGGTTCGAGGTACCGCCGCCGTCCGCGATGGCCAGCACGAAGCTGCGGTTGAACTGGAGCGTCTTAACGCCGACCAAGCGCAGGCCGCCCCCGCTCTCCTGCCGGATCGCCGTGTCTCCGATCGGATCGTCCGCGTAGAGGACGGAGTTGGCGATCACGCCATCGCCGCTGTCCGCGTGGAAGCCGTTGCGGACACGCATCGCGTACCGGGCCGCGTTGTGCAGATCGAGGTTATCCGCGGTCCAGAACTCGCCGGACTGGATATCGATCTGGTCTTGGAACCCCTCGGCCTTGATCCGCTCGACCATCTGCCCGCGCGGATTTGAGATACCGTCCGCCATCTGGACTGCAACGGCGGTCGTGGCCGTGATGGCGTTCCCGTTGAGATCCTTGTTCTTGAAGAATATGCCGGACACTGCTGCGGCGTCGCCCATCATTTTGACGGCCGGACCGGAGTTGTTGGTGTACCGCAGTTCCGTAGCAGCGAGCGCGCGCCCCACGCCGCGCAGCCTGCGCCCGTTGAGCTGGATCGTCCC
>NZ_LMPY01000002.1:183075-193804 GCF_001424445.1 Methylobacterium sp. Leaf361
TCCCTTGCAGCGCCTCGAAGACCGAGCGACCAACCCGCCCCGGCGGAAGAGACGCATCCGGATCGGCGCTCGTCCTCCCGATGGGGCCACTTGAGCCCATGCCACGGAAAATGACCCCGTCCACGTTCGGCCGGTACATGTCCGGCGACATGTACTGGGACGCCCTCGTCGCGTCGTACGCGAGTGCCGGACCGGCGAGCAGCGCCGCAGAGAGGGCCGCAGACGGGGCCGCGGCGATCATGCGAAGAAACATGCGGTAATCCCCGACGCGGATCGGTCAGTTGGTGGTGAAGCCCGTGGAGACATTGACAGTCGCCGCGTTCGGGCCGCTGGCGATCGAGGCGTAGTAACATCGGAAGTTCACGATCATCGAAGATTGTACAAGGTCACGAGCGTCGAGCCGTCATTCGCTCCATGATGACCGCCGTCCCGGCTTGGTTCGACTGGAAGGTCGCGTTGAACCGCGTCCAGGACACGAGGCCACCGCTCTGGCGGTCGCGGTGGCATCGGCGTAGACCATGGCGCGGGCCGCGAGCTGCCGCCAGATCGCCGAGAGCCAAACGGTCAGGCCCGCGCCGCCGGTCGGCAGTCCATCCATTAGGGGGGCGACGTCGCAGGCTATCGGCCCGTCGCGCGGCGGCCAGACTATCAAGATCCACGCGCTCATCGATATCCTGGGTTGCCCTAGCGTCCTGCTGCTGACGGTCGGCAACACCAGCGACGTGACCACCGCTCCGGCGATCTTGGCCGAAGCGCCTGGCCGGATCCAGCGTTTGGCCGCCGACAAAGGCTACGATGCCGGCCGGCTGCGCGCTGACCTGCGCAAGAGCGGCATCACGCCGGTCATCCCGGTTAAGCGCGGCCGCAAGCGGAGGATCTGCCATGACAGGCCCCGTTATCGGGAGCGCTGGCGGATCGAGGCGACCTTCAACCGCCTCAAAGAGCTCCGCCGCATCGCCACCCGCTACGACAAACTCGCCCGCAACTACGCTTCGGCCCTCGCTCTGGCGGACGCGGTAGGCCGGCGACCTTTTTTCCCCCGATTTCTCCGGTCGGGCTTAGCCAAACGCAGGTGCTGCAGGTAAGCACAGGCGATGCACGTCATCAGCGCGTGCCGATGCAGGCCGGTCCAGGAGGAGCGGCCCTCGAAATGGTCGGGGCCGAGTTCCTCCTTGAGCTGCTGGTGGGCCTGCTCGCAGACCCAGCGCGCTTTGATCGTGCCGGCCAGGACGCGACGGGTCGTGCGGGGCGGCAGGTTGGACAGGTAGTACTTGCGCTCGCCCGAGGTGCGCCACTCGCCCACCAGCCAGACCTCGTCGCCCGGCAGATGACGGGTGCTGTCCCAGATCGGACCGTCGCCCACCCGCACGCGAGCCATGGCAAACCGGGCCCAGTGCGCACCCTTCGTGCCCTGTCGCCACGTTACCCGCCGCCAAGGCAGCGTGGCCAGAACCGCCTCGGCTTCCCGCGGCTCCTGATCCGGCACGGGTTTGCGCGCTCGCCCGGCCGGCTTCACGAACCGCACGTCGGGATCGTAGACCTTCTGGTTCCTGGCGATCCCGACCGCCCAGGCCAATCCGCGCGCGTCGAGGCTATGCCGGAACACGGCGCTACAGCCGTAGTTTGCATCGGCCAGCACCACACCGAAGCGCACGCCCTCGGTGCGCAGGCGGTCGAGTTCCCGGAGCACAATCTCGCCCTTCCTCTGCGGCACCACCGCCGCCTCGGGCACGCCCGCCCGCTCGCACCGCTCTGGGTCGGCGACCCAATCCTCCGGCAGGAACAGACGTAGGACGACTGGCACGGGCACCCCGCTCCGCGCCAGGGTGAGGGAGACGAGTGATTTGCAGTTAGCCCTTCTTGCCGAGGTGCCCGCAGTACTGGCGCGCCACACCCACCGAGCGGGTGCCTTTCTTTGGCAGGACCGTGTCATCGATCACCAAACAGGCATCGGATCCGCCGACCAGCCGGTCCGCGGCGCGGGCCAACTCCGTCCAGAGCAGGCTGTCGTCCCAGGCCGGGCTGGCGATGAAGTGTTGCAATCGGTCATGGCCCGGCAACCCGAGACGCGCTGCCATCGGCTGCAGGCTCTTGCGATCCCTGGGGCCGAGCAGGCCACGCGGATACAGCGGCGCCCAGGTCCGCCGCATCTTGCGGCACATCGCAGCCAGGAACGGGACCAGCCACGCGTCGAGATCCTGCCCCGCTGATCACTCGGCCATGCTCGCCTCCCGCAGCGCCGCCGCAGCATCAAAACGCCTTAGGCCCCTCAAAGGGCCCAGGTAGCGCTAGACCGCCTCTGAGCTGTCGGATAGCATTTGGTTTGAAATTACATTAAGTGCGCCGAGAACGCTCTTCGGCGCGCAGGGACGAGAAGGCCCTTACAAAATGGTCGAAAATCTATCTTCGAGTAATACTGGAATAGTTAAAGTCGGTCAATTTGAGATTGAAGCGCCGCACGGACACATTTATCACAGTGAAAATCTCCCGGACACGTATGACTACGTACCGTGGAACGTAATTGCAGCAACAATCAATGAAGCAAATATTGACAACGTGCACCTGATTGATGTTGGCGCAAATGTCGGCGACTCGTTGGCTCATTTTCGGAGATTTTCAGATGCTCCGGTCACATGCGTCGAGGCCTCCAAGCACTTCTTTGGGTTTTTAGAAAGGAATGCTCGGCAATTTGGCAACGTCAATCTTATCAATAAGTTAGTCGCTCCTAAAAACCTCTTCGGTAAATTGCATTTTTCTTCCGGCGATCAAACAGGAAGCACTGATATCGCGGCCCATCCAAACCTTGCGTGGTCTGGAGAGCACATCGCTCTTGAGCAGCTGCTCAATGATTCGAAGATGAATTATATTTTCAAAACAGATACCGACGGCTTCGATTTACAGATTGTTCGCGCATGCTTAGATGCCTCTATTGAGAATAGTAGTAATGTCCCGATCATTTTTTTTGAGGGTCCTAATGCCGACCTGCTTCAAAGCGGAGATCTTGAGAATTGGTTTCGCTTGTTCACGAGCCTGCAAGTGGCGGGGTACGGTTTGTTGTTCCTGACAAACTCGGGTTTCCCGTACTGCTACGCTGGAAGAGACAAATCCGCCGCTAGATCGGCACTCCAGTCTTTATCTCTAGGCTATAAAAGGGGTAGAGCCGTCTGCCATTACTTCGACATCATTGCCATTGCTGACGATCTGCATTCTGTGACTGCGCGCTTACAGCAAACTTGGGGTGACGAAATATTTGCACGCGTATAAAAATTTTACGGAACCATTTCGGTGGGTCGAAAGCAGACGGCGATACGGCGCCTTTATGATCTATTTCTGGCCGAGATCGCACCTTTGCTGCCGCCTGAACCAGCAAATCAGAAGGGTGGTCTACACTAAACGGGCGACCGCGCGATGCTGACAGACATTCTGTTCGTGTCGCGCTCCAGCGCGCGGTAGAAATCGCTGCCCTGGGAGATGGACTGCGGCTCGATTATGACCTGCTGGCGGCGCCTACGAATTTGCATTAGGCCACGGTATGAAACCGCCTGCCACAGGCGCTATTCGATCGGCTCGGCCGCCAGAACGGCATCGACTTCAGCCGCTGCTCGCTCGACAGCGCGTCGATCGCCGCCAGAAGTGGCCAAGCGACCGGCCCGAACCCAACAGATCGCGGCAAGCCGAGCACGAAGCGTCACATCCTCACTGATTCGACGGGCGTCTACCGAACCGTCCGGCAACACGTGGACGCCGGAGGAGATCAGAGCGATGCGCGCCGAGAAGGTGCTGTTCCGCTGCCGCTCCTTCGAAAGTACCTGCGCCGCACTGGACATCGAGCACCGTCTCACGAAGCCGCGCCATCCTTGGACGAACGGTCAAGTTGAGCGGATGAACCGCACGATTAAGGACGCCACCGTCAAACGCTTCCACTACGACAGCCACGATCAGCTCATGCAGCACCTTCACTCAGAACCCGCACTACCAAATCCTGGGACCAATTATTTAGGGAAGTATTACTGTCTATGAGCGCGCCGATTAGTGCTGATGCGCGTCAGGATCGCGTTTCGTGTCTTTGTGTATGGTCTCGGACGCACAACACGGAAATAGGCTTACATTCCAAAACTCTTGTGGGAGTTAGCGATCTCGACGCTCGCAACTGGAGATATAGAGTCTTGGCGATGATGATTGAATATCCGCTCGCCCTGTGAGGTGATTGGCGGCAAACACGATCGAACCGCCTACGAACTGTTGATGATTGCTTGACGTGTGTCGTCGCAACGACTTTCACAGCCAAACGGCTTGCCTCTGACGCTGACATCGGTCACGACCGGACTACCTTGACAGCCTACGCCGCCTTCTTGCACATGAATGTCAAACCTACCACAGTACGGCAGTCGGTTTACGGGGTGGGTGAATAGACGCGCAATCGCAGCGATGACTATGACGGACGCAATTGTCACAATAGCTTGATAAAAACGTCTATGCTGATTCACAGCAGATCGTGATTAAGTACAGCTATCGCTCTGGCGAGAACCCGCTTCAGATTTGATTGCGCCCGCGATTGCATGGATATGGGAATCAAGAGGGCTAACACATTGTCTAGGATATTCATATGCGATCCCGTGTGCGTACAAAGCATTGGGCACAATGTTAGAGCGCTCACGCATTACCGAAGACTGTTGGATGACCACGCGGATGAGGTGATTTGCTTAGCCTCTAGATATCTCGATGCAAATATTGCACGCCAAGACAGTCTTCAACAGTTTTTCGAATTTTATTACAACGAGTTCATTAGAGTTCTGCCTACTTCTCAAGACCCAGTAGGAATTAGCGATACACATAAAAAACGTTCCGCGCTTGCGGCTCAAGATATCGCAAGATTATTTAATGACTACAGCTTAACTTCTTCCGACATATTGTTTTTTCCATCGACTGATTTTTACAGTTTGGTTGGCCTCGAAACATGTAAAAATCTCTTCCAAAGACCCGACTCTCCGAAGCTGCTGCTGCGATTCATTGGTGTTATGGAAAGCGCATCCTCTGCCTTCCGTAAACCAATAGATGTCGCCCTGATGTATATAAGATCCATCAAAGATGCTGGATGCAAGGTATCTTTATCCGCTGAAACACCGGTGTATGCTGATTGGCTAGCGGAGCAGCTAGATCAATATGTTAGCGTGACACCATATGGTGAGGTTAGAGATCCGATCCCACTCAGAACAGGCAAGGCTTTCCATGTCATTTGCCCGGGGTCCGCGAGATTTGATAAAGGTTTTCTCCGCCTGGAAGAAATATTTAGCAAGATTAGAATCAGGGATCCCGACATTAAAATCACATTTTCGACACAATCACTCGTCGACACAGAAGTAGTGCATCATCAAACGTATATAACAAAAATCTATGCTATACCTGGCGTGAATATTCTGCCGAGCATGCTAGATAACGAGACTATGGATGAGCTTTATGCTTCATCTGACATAATGCTATTACCTTACGATACTGAAATTTACAAATATCGAGGATCGGCCGTGCTAATGGAGTCTGCTACGATCGGACGCCCCGTCGTTGCGACCGATAACGTTGGGTTTTCCGAGCAGATACGATATTATGGTATGGGATCACTATGCAAAGACAACGACGAGATGGTCTCTAATATTATTACCTACTCAACAATCCCAAGAGAAGTAAGATGGCGGCGATCATTGCAGGCCAGAAGCCGATTCGTAGCGGATATGCGCGGTGCATTTAAAGACTGGGTTGGCTAATGAAAAATCTCCTCTTCGTCGATCACAAGTTCCACGAATCTACAAAATCAAGCGATTTTTTCATAGAGATTCTGCGGCGCCGTTTTGCTGTCGATCAATTCTTTGTTGATCCCGATGTTGGCGACAATGGAGATTTACTAGAAAAAGCAAGAGAAGCACAGATCATTGTGGTTTGGCAGATGGATTATCTGGCATCTGCTTTTTGTGCACTCGGCAAGCCAACAATCGTCATCCCGATGTATGACGGATCAAGCACGATGCCTGATATGCATTGGGCCTTATTGAGAAAAGCAACATTTATTAATTTTTCTCGTGCGATGCATGAGCGAGTGAGATTAATGGGCTGCAGAAGTTACCTTGTAAAATATTTTGTCCAGCCCTGCGCTCGAAAAGACATGGTCAGCTTTGAAAATATAAATGTATTTTTCTGGCAGCGCCGGCCTGATCATGGAATAAATATTCAGTTGGTGGATAAAATGCTTGGTGAAACATGCGATCGGATCCATCTGCATGATGCCCCCGATATCGACCTTGGGCATGACAATGAGATCATTGGTGAACGCAATTACGAGCTGACAAAGTCTATTTGGTTCTCGTCGAGAGCGGCTTATGAAGAAGTGTTACGCAGTTGTAACGTATTTGTCTGCCCAAGGGCGGCTGAGGGTATAGGCGTCGCTATGCTTGAGGCTATGGCGAGAGGCATGGTTGTGATAGCAAATGATCAACCCACCCACAATGAGTACATTAGCAATTGGGTCAATGGAATTCTTTTCAACATCGGGGGGGGAAATGACACGATTTCATTGCGTGGTCAGAGCTCACGCATCGGCTATTCGGCTTGGAAAAGCGTCGAATTCGGCCATCAGCGCTGGAATAAAAATATTAATGATATATTAGATCTAATTGACAACGCTCCGGCTAGTGATCTTATAAAGGCAGAGCCAAGCGACTATTTGCATTCGCTGTGCAGCAGCTTTAGCGCGGGCCAACAAGAATATGTGCGATATATTCAAAGCAAAGCCCATGTCATGGGCGATTTTACAGGTGGATCCCTAGACGATGTCGCTATTTTGCTAGGTGGAGCTCAGATTGAGTCCAACAAATTTTCTGTTCCCTCTATCAGCTCGGACCGCAGCTTGCCAATCTCCGAGAAAGATTGTCCATTTTTATACGAAGGTTGGAGCAGTTATGAAGACGGGGGATATAGATGGATCGAAGGAAAATATGCCACTGTTCGATTTTCAGACACACCATCATCTGAAGTGCAATGTTTAAATTTTGCGGCTAAATCTGTCAACGCCTCGGGCACTCAGCAATTTTTAAGTGTAATCCTTAATCGCAATCAGATACTTGCCGCTCCCTTGCCTGAAGGTGACTTCACAAATTTCCTTGTCCGATTGCCGAAAGGCGCCATTGCGCCGGTAAATATAATCGAAATCAAACTGGAGGTGGCAGAACGTCCTCACGGAGATGGACGATTTTTGTCTGCTTGCTTTTCAGATTTGAAATTTGTCCCGCTCGAAGAAGGGCTTAAAATTTCCCGATCGACTGAATCTGCAAAACCATGACGTAGTCGTCTTAGGAAGCAGGAGAATGAGGTTATAAGATGCCCCCCCAGATCTTATATGTCTGTCCCGGAGAAAGGCCAATAGAAGAAGGTTGGTATGTGGTCAGGCCTCCACATAGTACCTCAAATATTATTGTTTATTCCGACGGCGTCGGCGCTGAATTTCGCGGTAGGCGCTACGGCGGGCGCGATCCTCTCATCGACCACACTTTCGTGGCAAGGATTTTTCCTGATCGTATTTTTGCAGAAGGTGCGGCTGAGTCTAATCAGCCGGATGCGATAGTACAAATGCCCCCGGCCGGCACTATTGTTGACCATCCGCACATCAATCGATGGAAGGTACACAGCTCGCAGTATGTATTAAACAATCGCTGGCTGAGTGTACGAGCGGACAATTGCGAAATAGCCAGTGGCGCGCGTATAAATCCCTATTACGTGGTTGAGTCCGCCGATTTTGTGCACGCTATTGCCACCGATATTAAGGGGGATTTGATTCTTGTGCGTCAGTACCGCCATGGTATGGCCGGTGTCTCGCTAGAATTGCCGGGTGGTCTCATGGACCCAGATGAGATTGACCCGATTGTGACCGCTCGTCGTGAACTCGAGGAAGAAACCGGCTACACAGGCGGACATGCAACACGATTTCTTTCATTGTCACCAGACCCTGCCCGCTATGCCAATCAAGTTCATTTTGTCCGTACTACTGGTGTGATGCCTGGAAAGGCGCGTCCAGAATCGACCGAAGCGATAGAGGTTGTTATTGTAGGACAGAAAGAGGCCATTGAATTAGCACTTAATGGAAACATTAAGCATGCTGCGCATGTCAGTGCTATCATCGCGGCGTTTTTCAAGGAAATCTAATGCTACGCTGAATCGTTGAGGAACTGGACAGGAAATGAAAATGATGTTTGCAGGGTGTGCTTCTGGCGGTAGGGATGAGGTTCACCAACCGATATCCATTGATGGACAGCCTAAGGATGACCTAAGCGTCAGGTTGAACATCAGGCCGCCATGGCCCATGTGAAGCGCTCGCCGAAGATGACGGCGAATTGCGCCTTGGCCATGACCCACTCACGGGGCCCCATCTTCCACGCCTTCTCGGAGCGGTTCAAGACCAGGTAGAGCAGCTTCAGCGCGGCCTCGTCGGTCGGGAAGTGCCCGCGGGCGCGCACAGCCCGGCGCAGCGTGGCATTCAGGGCCTCGATGACGTTCGTGGTGTACAGGATCTGCCGAACCTCGCCGGGGAAGGCGTAAAACGGGACCGTCTCCCCAGGCCCGTCGCCAGCTCTGGGCGATGGCCGGGTAGCGCCGACCCCATTCGCTCGTCTCGAAGGCCGCCAACGCCGCCTCGCCAGCCGCGGCATCGAGCGCGCGGTAGCCCTTCAGGCCATCGACCACGGCAAGCAGCACGTCCTCGACGCCGCGGTTCCTGAGCTCGTTCATGACCCGCAACCAGAACTTGGCGCCCTCGTTCTGCTCCAACCACAGGCCGAGGATCTCCTTGGCGCTGTCGGCACGCACGCCCAGCGCGATGTGGACGGCCTTGTTGCGAACCACGCCCTCGTCACGCACCTTGATCGTAACCGATTGTCAAAAAGCGTTGGAACGGGACCCCGGATCGGCGTGCAATCGGGGCTCTGGCGCACTTTCGCTGATCATCCGGAGGTGAAGCCGATCAGGCGAGCTTGCAACAGGTCGATCTTGCCGCGGCCGTACATCTGGCGCTTCACCAGCTTGAGTTTGGTGATCTGCCCCTCTGTCTGGCCGTTCGACCAGGGCAACGTGATCGCTGTCCGAACCGCAGCTCGGTCCTGACCGACTCCGCGGGCGAAGGAGGCGACGAGGCCTGTGCCAGCACGCGAGAGCCACCCTTCGAGCCTGTCCGGCGCCATCGCCCGAACCATCGTCTGGAAAGCGCCCACCACCTCGCGCGCCTCAACCAGCGCCGGCACGCCGTCCTCGACAGCAGCCACGGTCAGCGTCTCCGCCTTGGTCAAGCGGTCACGACCTGTCGTCAGCCATCGCGCCAGGGTTCGTGCCGACGGCACACGCTGCAGTTGTTCGATCTTGGCCTGCTCGGCGCGTCGACGCCGCGTCGCCCATTCCCCGACCACGCGCAGCGATCCCCGGAAGCCTTGTCCCTTCGCCCTGCGCCAAAGTTCGGTCGCGTTGCGGCTGCCAGCATCCCACTGGGCATCGAGCCAGGGCAGATAGGCGTCGAGCGAACTCTGGCGGACCCGGAAGACGTCGGTACGTTCCCCACGCAGGACCGCACGCACCACCTTGCGGCTGTGGCCAAGACGTTGGCAGATCCGGCGGATCGGAACGCCTGCCTCGGCGAGCGAGCGGATGGCCGCGTCCGCCTCCTCCCGTCGTAGGTAACCCTCGTACTGGATGCGTTCGGCTGCAATGAGCAGCGCTGGATCGATCGTGGCTGCGCCGACGACCTCGCGAACCTGTCGCATCGACCTGCGCACGGCATCGAGGAAGCCACGGCTGGCATTCTCCATGAGGTGCCACCGGTCGGCGATCTGAATAGCCTGTGGCAGAGCACGGGCGATGGCCTCGCCATATCCACCCCCGCGGTCGCGGGCGACGATCCGGATCGAGCCGTTCATCTTCAGCCATGTCTGTGCGGTAGCCTGCTCGCGGTCGGGCAGGAGCGCTACGATGCGGCGGCGTTCGAGATCGCAGACGAGGGTGCCGTAGCGGTGGTTGCGCCGCCAGGCGAAGTCGTCGATGCCGATGACGCTGAGTGGATCGGAGTGTGTCGCCGCCCGACGGCGGATCACGCGCAGGAGCGTGTCGCGGCTGACGGGCAGCATCAGGCGCTGCGCGAGGCCCGCACCGGGCCGACCACCGAGTGCGAGCCCGAGGTGATGGACGATCTGCTCCAGCCGCGAGGTGCGTCGCGCGAAGGTAGGCAGGACGTCCTCGGAGAAGCGCTCGGCGAAGATCTTCCGCCCACAGGCCGCTGCGTCACACCAGAAGCGTCTCACCATGACTTGGAGTTCGACGCGCCGACCACCAAGCGGCAGGTCGGCGGCACGGCGCTGGTAGCGGCTTTGGATGCGACGTGACGAGGTCCGGCAGTCTGGGCACGTCGCCGTCGCAGATCCGGACCTCACGACCAGACCGATCCGATCGGTGCCGACAGCGAGGTGATCGACGACGAATCCGACAGGTACGAGGCTCGACGGTCTGAAGCGAGGGCGCATGCTGCGGCTCCATCGTGGATATCCGCAACCTCAACGCCGCCGGCATCAGCGAGAGTGAGTCAGAGCCCTTATTCCATGCCTAATCACGTAATTACCCACGCCCTTGCGCGGGACGGATTTCGCTGATTCTCTCGTGCGATGGGCCGCAGCGACCTTGAACGGCTGAGCCGCGAAGAGCTGATCGA